>CAJUOE010000135.1 GCA_910587895.1 uncultured Lachnospiraceae bacterium | reverse complement strand
TTTTATAATACAAAGCTTAGATCCCGGATTCTCGAAAACGTGACGATGAATTTTCGCCACACTTAGCCGAACTCCCTGAATTTTATTGACAAACCTCTTGCCAAAAAGATTTGCATATAAGAAAATATATGTGTAGATTAATCCTTGAGGTGATACATTATGATGACAAAAATCGAGAACCAACAGATAGAAATGCATTTGATAACAATTGAAGATTTAGTCCCTACGGATCATTTTCTTCGGAAAGTAAATGCTATTATTGATTTTTCATTCATATATGACGAAGTAGAGAATATGTACTGTCATAACAATGGACGTCCATCCATCGATCCGGCGGTCTTAATCAAGTTTCTTCTCATCGGTTTTCTTTATGGCATCAATTCCGAAAGAAGAATATCAGAAGAGATTCAGGTGAACATGGCATACCGTTGGTTTCTTGGTCTTGATATTACGGATAAGGTTCCAGACCATTCTACGATTTCCCAGAACAGACGCCGCCGTTTCAACGGCAGTGATCTTTTTCGGAATATCTTTCAGAAAATTGTTTTCCTATGCGTAGAAAAGGGTCTGGCAGACGGCAGGCTGGTTTTTACGGATTCGACACACATAAAGGCAAACGCATCCCGGAAAACAGAATACATCAAGCAAACAGAAGAAGCCACAAATGAATACCTCAAAGAACTGGATCAGTATGAAGAAACTGTACGCAGCCAGCTGGAGTCGGAGGGAAAGATCAAGCCTGCCCGCTGCAGGAAGCGGAAAGAAAAAATCGAAACAGTCCGTCGCCGCGTAAGCAGCACAGACCCCGAATCAGGATTTTATAAGCGCAAAGGGAAAGCCGAAGGGATGCATTACTTGTCGCACGAGACAGTTGATTCTAAAAATGGTATTATCATTGATGTGGCGGCAACAGCCGGCAATGTAAATGACAGCCAGCCATATATCGAAAGGCTTGATTATATTGAGGAAACGCTCGGGCTAAAAATACAAGCAGCCTGTGCTGACAGCGGATATGACACAAACCTTATCAATCAACAGTTGTCAGAACGAAACATAGATTTTTACACACCGAAAAGAACAGAGCAAAAAAGAGGGACTACAGAGTTTCAAAGGAAAGATTTTCAGTATGATGAAAAGGATGACAGATTCATCTGTCCCGGAGGAAAAGCGCTTCCGCTGCACAGGCTCAATAGAACAATAAATACCGTAACAAAAGAGTACCGCTGTCCCAAAACGGAATGTAAAGACTGTCCATTCCGTAACAGGTGCATAGGGGAAAAAGGTTCTGATAAAAGAATCCAAGTAAATATTTTTGAAGACGTTGTAAAAAAGAATCATGAAAAAGATGGTACGGAAACGCACGCCAAGGTTTTGCTTCTGCGACAGATATGGAGCGAAGGCAGCTTTGCGGCGCAAAAAGCAAGACATAATTTGAAATTCCTATATAGAAGAGGATTAGAGGCAGCTGAACAGCAATGCCTCTTATCGTCAACGGCATTAAATCTAAAGAGAATGATAAAGGTCATGGCATAGAGAACCATGCCTTTTTCTTTAGAATATTTTCCTATTTATTGATAGAATTTTATCATAATATCTTACGGCATTTATAAAATAAGGGGGTTTGTCAACAGCTCGATGATGTCCACAGGTTGAAGAGCCGGGATGCTATTGGGGAAGAGTATGGGATGACCGGGAGGAATATTGCCAGGTATATGCGGGTGCAGCAGTTGGAGGAACCTTTGAAGGAGCGGCTGGACGAGGGTACGCTGCCTCTGGTGGCGGCCGTGGATCTGTCTTATCTGTCGGAGAAGGAGCAGAAAGTGGTGTCCGGGTTGGCAGAGGAGGGGAAGATCAAGCTGGATGCGAAGACGGCGAAGTGCGTCAGGGGGATGGCCGGAAATGTGACGGAGAAGAGGGTGCTGGAAATGCTTGACGGCGGGAGAGGGAAGAAGGATTCTGCCGGAAAATCCATCAAGTTGTCGGCGGATGTGTATGAGAGGTATTTTACCGGTGTGAAACCTGCGGACGCGGCAGGGATTGTGGAGGAAGCGCTGGCGGCATGGTTCGGGAAGGGAGGGGATGCAGATGTTCCGGACGGAAGAGATAGAGAGGCTGGATAAGTCCTATTTTAATATTATCCTGGCGGAGAAGAGAAGCTACGGTACAGAATTCCGCGACTACAAGATGGCGGTTAAGACGGTCGGGTCGATGGAGGAGGCTATGATGC
>CAJUOE010000134.1 GCA_910587895.1 uncultured Lachnospiraceae bacterium | reverse complement strand
TTGTTGTTTTGAAAAACATGGATGTATCAGGCATTTGAAAATTGCTGGATATATGGATGTTTTTACTGATTTTAATATAGCAAAAGTTTCTTTTTCTGTCAATTATTACGGGTGGGATTCTTTGTGGAAAAGAGGTTTTCGTGGTTTTGGATAAAAATGGGTGGGGAAGGAGGGGAGGGATTTGTTATTTTTTTGTGTGGGGGGGGAGGGTTGGGGAATTGTGTGAAAAATGGGCGGTTTATTGTTTCATTGCTGTTTGTGGCTAAGGGGAATGGAAAGATTCGGGGATTTTTTGGGAAAGAGGAAGATTTTTTTGATGGTGAAAAAAAGGGGTTGAGGTGAGGAAAAAGAGGGGGTTGGGGGGCGGACGGCAATGCAGGGCAGCCCTTCCCCACACAAACTGGGCAGCGTTCCGGCGAACTAACTGCTAACTGCAACTAAAGAACTCAGGAAAGCCTTCGTTCTTAAGTTTCCGTAAGCAGTGGATTTCGCCTCCACTAAGGGCGCCCATGAAACGTGGATAGGCTACGATAAACTGGACAGATTTTTTAAGGTCATATAATATAAAACCAATATGACCGAAACAAAGCAGAAAAGAAAACCACGCAAATACACAGATGAATTTAAGCAGCAGTTAGTGGATTTATACCAATCCGGCAAACGCAGATTTGACTTAACGAGGGCTTGCCGGATAAATTCGGCTTGGCTCATTAATTCTATCGCATGGGAAATGTCTTTTATTTCAAGTTTTTTCAAAGCGTCTATCCCGGTAATCCCTAACGCAAAATTTAGTTCAGAGCATGGTATCTCTTTCCCCGACAATTCCCTTATGGTTTCCTGCAAGGAATGTAAGACAGCATATTCCGTATCAACCAGAGTACCGTCAATGTCAAAAACGATATGCTTATATTTCATGCCGCCTTTCTCTGTCTGTATCAAAATAACGTATCACCCTGCATGGATTCCCTACTGCAACACAATTAGGCGGGATAGGACGGTTTACAACACTTCCAGCCCCTATCACGCTGTTTTCTCCTATGGTAATTCCCGGCAGAAGAATACAGCCGCCGCCAATCCAGACATTATTCTCTATCTCTATCGGACGTGCATAGGTTCTAAAAAATGTTGTCTGGCGTTCCCTCCAATCCGGCACAAGCCTTTCCTGTGGCAAAACAGGGTGTGAAGATGTATAAATCTGCACATTTGACGCAATCAAAACCCTGTCACCAATTCGGATCGTTTTGTTATCTACAAAGGTACAATTCATATTGATTATCACATCATTTCCCAAAAAAATATTTTTTCCATAGTCGCAATGAAAAGGCGTGTCGATGGCCACATTTTCCCCTATTCCTCCTAACAACTTATGGAGGATGGCCGTCCTTTTCTCCGTATCTTCATAATCAGAAAAATAATATTCTCTTGTCAATTCCCTTGTGCGGGCAATCTGTTTTAAGGTATCGCTGTCTGCAGTTTCCAAAAAATCACTTGCTTCATAATACATAATATCCCTCCCTTAACGAAAACTGTTTTCCACAACGCCCGGAAGCAAAGCATAAATGGAACAGCCAATCTGTTCTTCAAACAGTTCTTTCATCTCTAAAATCTTTTTCCACCTGTCTATTGTCGCCGGGTGGACGCCGTACCGTATTGTCACGTCTACAAATCTCTTTTCCAAAAGGCAGAACCCCGTAGGCATAGCCAATGCGTCACATAGCTGCACTAAACGGTCATAATCATCATATTCCGCCTCCCTGACAAACTTTTTCATAAAAAGGTAATCCTCATCGCTGACATCAAATTTTCCGATAGAAGTATCAATATCCTGTATCATAAATGCGTGGGATATGCATATCTGTGCAGCTTTTTCCCACCCACGCTCCATACAGTAACGATAGCCGTCTATCAGATGCCGTTCCGAACTCACTCCGGCATAACGTCCAATATCGTGTAACAGCCCGAAAAGATACGCCTGTTCAGAAGATAAATCTTTACAGCGTGACGCAATGTTTTTACAGGCTTTGGCTACATACCGGGAATGGTCTGCCCATGCCCCCGGATTGGATTCCGACGCTTCCATTAATGCCAGTTCTGCGGTCTGAATGTTCAGTTCCATGTTGGCTCCTTTCAAAAGGTGGATCTGTAGGTATCATTATAATGCAAGGGGCGTAGGAAAAATATTTCATTTCTGCCCTTATCTATCACTATTCTGCCATTTCCTCCGATATTCTGTGGGCGAACAATGTGCGTATTCCCGAAAGACTTTTCCGAAATAGCTGCTGCTCCCTAAACCGCAGTCATGGCTGATGGCTGTAACGGATTCCTGCCCCTTTGCCAACATCTGACAGGCGGCTTGCAGGCGGTAAGCCTTTATATACTCTACGGGTGTCATGTGCAGACAGTCATGAAATACTCTATAGCACTCTCTTTCGCTCAGGTATGCTGCCGCCGCAAGTTCCGGGACAGATATTTTCTCCCCGTAATGCTCATGGATGTATATCATCATCCGCTTTATTTTATCGTTGATTTTGTTCTGTTCCCCTTTCTTTTCGCGCATAGGGCGGGACAGTTCAAAAAGCATCAGCCATATTTCCGTCAGGGCTTCCCGTAGCCTTATTTCATACCCAAATTCGTCGCTGGACAAACGAAATGACGCGGCGATAAGGTTCAAAATCCTTTCTTCTGCCGCATTGCCCGGAAAAAGAGGGATTACCTCTATCTGCGGGGCTGTTATTACAGGCGCGATGTATTTTTGTTCGATCCTGCTCCCCTGTTCCCCGGCAAGCAGGGAAACATCAAAAATATGAAGCAGCTGTATATTCTGTTCTCTCTGTGATATTGCTTTTGTCATATGGAGCACATTGGAATTCACCATGCCGCCGCTCCCGGCAGGGAACAATCGTTTTCCTCCCGGCGTTTCATATTCAATGCTGCCGCTTTCCATGTAAAAAAGCTCCACCGTCTTGTGCCAGTGCCACGGCAC
>CAJUOE010000133.1 GCA_910587895.1 uncultured Lachnospiraceae bacterium | reverse complement strand
TTTCTTCTTCGGTCATAGCTGAATATTAAGGAAGGCCCCGGAATTGAATAGCGGGGTCTTCCGGTTTGGGTTGGTTCCGTTCACGGTTCTTGCGCCCGCATATATGGGTATTTTTACCAGCAGCAGGGAGATCATAGAGATTGGGACACAGTTTTTACACGCACAGGCATGGGCTGTTCCCATTATGGCGGTGCAGGTCACGCTGATGAATACTTACCAGGCCACCGGTCAGGCATTCCGGGCCATGCTGGTAAGCCTTGGGCGGCAGTGCCTTTTCTACCTTCCATATCTGTATTTGTTTAACCGCCTTTGGGGGCTTACGGGGCTTCTGCATGTCCAGATGGCCTCCGACCTGTCCACCACGCTGCTAAGTGTGCTGATCGGGATTCAGATGATTAAGGGGCTGTATGGCAGGCAGAAGCAGGAAAAAGTCGGGTGATGGAAATAACAAATAAAAACAAGTAGGAGGATTTTACATGATGAACACAAAAAAATTAGGATTTGGCCTGATGCGCCTGCCGCTTAATGACCCGGCAGATGCCACGAAGGTGGACTATGACACGCTGTGCAAAATGGCAGACCGCTATATGGAAAATGGCTTCAATTATTTTGATACGGCGTTTCCGTATCATGGCGGCGGAAACAGTGAGATTGCGTTTCGGGAGTGCATAGCAAAGAGGTATCCCCGTGACAGCTACACACTAACCGACAAACTGACCTTTTTTATCGTCCAGAAAGCGGAGGAATTGGAAGGCTTCTTCCAAGACCAGCTTGAACGCTGCGGTGTGGATTACTTTGACTATTATTTGCTGCATTCCATGAACAAAGAGTATCTGGAGCTGGCAGAGAGAATTGGCGCATTTGAATTTGTGGCGCAGAAGAAAGCAGAAGGGAAAATCCGTCATGTCGGCTTTTCTTTCCACGACAAGGCGGATGTGCTGGATGAATTTTTAACGCGCCATCCGGAAATGGAATATGTGCAGCTTCAGCTCAACTACGTTGACTGGGAGAATTTTGAAGTGCAGTCCCGGAAATGTTATGAGGTTGCTGTAAAACATAACAAGCCTGTGTTGGTTATGGAGCCGGTGAAGGGCGGCCTACTTGCAAATGTCCCGGAGGAAGCGGAAAAACTTTTGAAAGAGGCAGACCCGGATATGTCTGTTGCTTCGTGGGCAGTGCGGTATGTGGCCTCGCTTGAAAACGTGGTGATGGTACTCTCAGGAATGAGCAGTATGGAGCAGATGGAGGACAACCTTTCGTATATGGCTGATTTTAAGCCGCTGACGGACAGCGAGAAACAAATGGTGGAAAAAGTAGCTGAGATCATCGTTTCGAGGGAGAACATTGCCTGTACAGGCTGCCGTTACTGTGTGGATGGCTGCCCGCAGAAAATCGGGATTCCTGATTATTTCAAATTGATGAATGACATCAGCAAATTTGGGGAACCGCAGGTCATCCGTTCAAAGAATTATTATAACCATTATACCGGGACATTGGGAATGGGAAAGGCTTCTGCCTGCGTCAAGTGCGGCCAGTGTGAAAGCAAATGCCCGCAGCATCTTTCAATCATCAAATATCTGGAGGATACGGCTAAAATGCTGGAATCATAGAGCGGGTGTAATAGAAAACAGGATAAACGAAGGAGGTGAATGAAGTATAGACAGAGCAGAAAAAGCGTTGGAACTGCGAAAGAAAGGTTATAACTGCGCTCAATCCGTAGTCTGTGCATTTGCAGACGTAGCTGGTGTGGACGAGCAGGTTCTTTTCCGCATTGCCGAGGGCTTTGGTTCCGGCATGGGCGGACAACAGCATATTTGCGGGGCTGTCGCGGGGGCGATTATGGTAAATGGTCTGCTGAACAGCTCAGGCCAGCCCGGCAATATAGATTCCCTGATAAAAACCCTTGGAGTATCACGGCAGCTTACAGAAGGCTTCTGCGTACAGAACGGTACGGCAATCTGTAAAGAACTGAAAGGAACGGAAACCGGAAAAATGATCCGCTCCTGCCCGGACTGTGTGATGGATGCCGCGAGGCTTGCAGAAACAATCCTGTTAGAAAACGCAGATGCAGCATTTCAGAATTAAAAATAACAATCAAAATTATGGAGGTAAAAAATGACCAATTACTTAAACAGCATCAATTCACCGGCAGATCTAAAAAAACTGTCGGTGGAGCAGCTCCCTGATCTTGCAGAAGAAATCCGTCAGGCTCTTCTTAACCGCCTGATGGTTACCGGCGGACACGCAGGGCCTAATCTTGGGATGGTAGAGGCAACAGCTGGGAGTCACAACCCGGAGCCAACCTTACATTCTCCATGCTGCTGAGGCCTGAATC
>CAJUOE010000132.1 GCA_910587895.1 uncultured Lachnospiraceae bacterium | reverse complement strand
TGTGGGCGGGTCTATGTAAACTTATTTGTGCGCCTTCGGAAGGGACATCTATCACAGGCGAAAATTCCCGGTGGCAGCAGGCTCCGTTTGGTGGAGATTATACGTCCAGTATTCTTGTTTCCCAGGACCCGGTGGCGATTGATTCTGTGGGCGCTGATTTTCTGGTAAACGAGCCGGCGATAACAGAACGCAATGGAACGATGGCGCATAATCCGGCAGTGGAAAATTATCTCCATGAGGCGGGACTTGTGGCAGACGCGCCCTCCGGCACCGTATATCAGAATGGGAATGGTGAGCCGGTTACGAATCTGGGCGTTCACGAACATTGGAATAACGCAGAGGAAAAGTTATATAGCCGGAATTTGGGAAAGGAAGAAGGCATTGAGCTGATTTCGATTGAACCATAAATTGAAATACCACAAGGGTATATATACAGAAAGCATATGCACATATTTGGAGGGTAAAAGGTGAAAACAAGATTTTTAAGGGATTTGAAAGGATCGGCAACTGGTTATGGCTGTATGGGATTTTCTCATGGATATGGAGCAGTACCGGAATTGCATCATTTCTGGTTTCCGTCTGGGAGCCGTACATATATTGCTGGCCAGCAGTATGAAAGTCTGATAGCGATTAAAGAATGACGGGTATCGGTACTGTGGGCTTGGGACGCAGGAGGATATGGACCGGTTCTAAATCTGATTGATATGGCGGTCTTTTTCTGCTATGATGGGTAGTGGGAAAAGGCTGTCTGGTGACAGCGGTAGATTGGAATTTATAAAGGAGATGACTATGCTTGATAAAATACCAGATAGAGAGAGTAAGGAAAATGAATATAGTTGAGATGAAAGAAAGAACGCCTCTGCTGGATATTTGGGAAGGTTCTGTGCGGGCGACGCATTTGTTTTTATCGGATAGTGAGATAGAGAAGATTAAGGGGTATGTTCCGCAGGCAATAAGGGAGATACCGCATTTGATTGTTGGGGAGAGTGATAAAGGGATTCCTGCCGCTTTTATGGGGATTGACGGGCGGAAATTGGAAATGCTGTTTGTTTCCGGCGAAGAGAGGGGAAGGGGATTTGGGAAGGCGCTGCTCGGATATGGGATGGATGCTTATGGTGTCAATGAGCTGGCGGTGAATGAGCAGAACCCGCAGGCAAAAGGGTTTTATGAGCGTATGGGGTTTCGGGTGTTTAAACGGACGGATTGTGATGAGCAGGGGAACCCGTATCCTCTTTTGTACATGAAGCTGGAGGGATAGCTTCGGTTTTTGAAGGTTTGTTTTTAGATTCAGGGAAGGCATCAGTCAGGAACGGCTGGTGCTTTTTGCGTGGAAGGGGTGTTTTCATGTTGGTTCATGTTATTCTCGCTGAATCTTGACATAATATATATCGTGGTATATACTAAAAAGGTAGAAGTAGGAGGTGTATGGGGATGATGACGGCAAAATTATTTGAAAACGGAAGAAGTCAGGCGGTCAGGTTACCCAAGGAGTGCCGTTTTAGCGGCGAAGAAATAGCAGTAAACAAAATTGGAGATATTGTTATGCTGATACCCAAGGAGAACAAATGGTCGGGCTTCTTAAGCAGTTTGGATCTTTTTTCTGAAGACTTTATGAGTGACGGGCGTAAGGATAATATTCCGCAGGAGCGCGAGCAACTATGAAATACATGTTGGACACAAATATATGTATTTATGCTATAAAGCATAAAACGGAGATTGTGATAAAAAATTTCCTTTCGCATGTGCCGGATGAAATGTGTATTTCGGCAGTTACTTATGCAGAATTGATGTATGGCGTGGAAAAGAGCATGGCCATTGAGAAAAATAGAATAGCGTTGTCTTTATTTCTGTCGCCGCTTATGATCCTGGAATTTCAGGCATCTGCGGCAGAAGAGTATGGAAAGGTCAGGGCTGAGTTGGAGTGTAAGGGGATGTCAATGGAACCCATGGATTTATTGATCGCGGGACATGCAAGATCAGAGGGACTCATTCTTGTGACAAACAATACAAGAGAGTTTTGTCGATTGGAAGGACTTGTGGTGGAAGACTGGACGAGAGAGCAGGCAGGAGAGATGAGGACTTAACATTCTGCAAAGCATTTTCTGGTTGTATATATCCATCAGAGGCAGAGCACCCGGCTGCTAATCGAAGGGTTGTTGATTCGAGTCCGGCTCGGGGAGCTGAAAGTCTGTAAACATCAGTGTTTGTTTTTTTCCTGTTTAAAGATTCATTGTTAAAAGAGGTACCATAGATCGCATGGCTGCAACGATAAGCATATAAGTGTCAGCCGAAAAATGAACCGGGATCGGCAGGACCGATTGACGTCTATTTTGAAAACCATGTTCAGGGTATGTTTTGGCGGCTATTCGTGATCTGTCATACGCGAAGTGCCGTTATTTCGATTTCCCGGGCGAAATATCATATTTCTGAGTGCCTGGACGAGATTATGAGACGGAATACGGATATTGTTCGATGATACGACGGAATGAAGAATAGGATTCCCGTTTGATATACCGATAGCAAGCGGGCTTAAAAGACAGGATTGGAGTGAGGTATAGATGAGGCGTACCGGACTGCTTTTGTTCGATTTAGACGGCACATTGCTTTGCAGTGATAAAACAATAACCCCAAGGACGCTGCAGGCTCTTTTCAGGTGCAGGGAGAAGGGCATGTTGATCGGCGTGTCCACCTCCAGAGGGGAGAAGAATGCCCTGTCTTTCATAGAGGAGCTGCGCCCGGACATCCTGATCGCCAGCGGCGGGG
>CAJUOE010000131.1 GCA_910587895.1 uncultured Lachnospiraceae bacterium | reverse complement strand
GATAAGGTTGCTTTTTTGCTGAAACGTGATTATCGCCTGATTCCGACAATCCTTGGCATATCAAAAGCGGGCGCGGCATTTATCCCGGCAGACCCCGGTTATCCGGCGGACAGGATTTCCTATATTTTGGAAAACAGCAGGGCAGCCTGCCTGATTTCATCCAGGGACGTGGAAATTGCCGGGAATTACGATTACACAGAAATTGATACCCTTCTTTCTCAGGAGGCGGATCCTGCCCTGTTACCGGAAATCAGGCAGGAAGATCTTGCCTATATGATATATACGTCAGGCACTACGGGGCGTCCCAAAGGGGTGATGCTTTCCCATAAGGGCATAGCCAATATCGTCCATCCGGATAACAATCCTTTTAACCGGGATATTACCGCAAACTGTCGCGGCATTGTGGCGATTGGCTCCATCTGTTTCGACATCTCTCTGTTTGAAATTTTTGTGCCGTTGATGAACGGCCTGTTTGTGGAGCTGGGCAATGAGAAGGCCATGATAGACGCAGGGGAACTGTCGGCGCATATCCTGCGCCACAAAGCGGATATCCTTCACTGCACGCCTTCCCGGATTACGGCATATCTGGAAAATAAAGATTTTTTGCGGGCGCTTTCAGGTGTGAA
Organism: uncultured Lachnospiraceae bacterium; assembly: GCA_910587895.1. Classification (GTDB taxonomy): domain Bacteria; phylum Bacillota; class Clostridia; order Lachnospirales; family Lachnospiraceae; genus Petralouisia. Next base: position 19,385 of record CAJUOE010000131.1, on the reverse strand, counting down.
AGCCATCCTGGCGGCGGGGGAGGTTTTACCGGGAAACCTTGTGAAACGGCTGGAGGAAATCTGTCCGGTACGGATTTACAATGGTTACGGTCCTACGGAAACTACCATCGGAGCCACGATTACCGAGGCGCAGGATGCGGTTTCCATTGGCACGCCGATTGCCAATATGGGTATCATCCTCTTAAATGGAGCCAGGAATCCGGTGCCTTTCGGTGCAGCAGGGGAAATCTGCATATATGGAAACGGCGTGGGTATCGGCTATCAGGACAGGCCAGAGGAAACGCAGGCAAAATATATAAACTGGCGCGGTCTTAAGCTGTACCGGACAGGGGATCTGGGATATTTTTCCGAGGAAGGGCGGCTGATGTACTGCGGCAGGAATGACAGGCAGATTAAGCTGCGTGGGCTGCGCATAGAATTATCGGAAATTGAAAATGTCATGGGTGAATTTTCCGGTGTGGCGGCTTGTTGCTGTATGGTACGGAAAATCGAAAAGAGCGGGCATCTGGTTGGATTTTATACAACATTGGAGAAACATGCAGTAGATCCGGAATCATTAAAGGCTCATATGGCAGCGCGCCTGGCCCCTTATATGGTACCTGATGTGTTAAAGGAACTGGCCGTCATGCCTCAGACGCCCAACGGCAAGACAGACCTGAAAGCATTGGAGGCGGAACCGATAGAATATGTCCGCTACTACCGAAAACCACAGACAGAGAGGGAAAAACGAATCTGCGGCGCTTTCGGGGAAACGCTGTCCATAGAGCAGGTCGGGTTGGATGACAATTTCTTTGAGCTGGGCGGCGATTCCCTGAACGCGGTGGCAGTAATGCTGAAAATCGAGGAAACGCTCGGCCTTACGGAAAAACAGCTGGAATTTGGGGATTTATACCAGTATCCCACGCCTGCCCTTTTGCTGGAGCGGATATATGGAAAGACAGACCGCGGCGGCGATAAGGGATTTGACCTGGAGTCACTGGATTATGAGGGAATGGAAGAATACCTTGCCGCGCATACGCAAAAAGAGGTGAAACGTAAGTTTCTTGGAAATGTGCTTTTGACAGGAGTGACGGGTTATCTGGGGATACATATTTTGGTGGAGCTTTTAAAGAATCCGGATCAATGCGGCAAAATCGTTTGCCTCTCCCGGCCGAAGAAGACCTTAAGCGCTTTGAAACGCGTGAAATCCGCCCTGTTTTATTATGCCGAAGAAGATTTTTCCGAAAGTTATGGAGATAAATGGCTGGTGGTGGAAGGCGATATCGCCAGTACGGATATTTTTACAGAGGCGTGTCCGGTTCCCATCCATACCATCATCAATTCCGCCGCGGATGTCTCCCATTTTTCTTATGGGGATAATCTGGAGAAGATCAATACGCAGGGCGTAAGGAACCTGATTGGGTTTGCAAAGAAGGAGCAGGCAGCGCTTTGCCAGATTTCTACCATCAGCGTTGCGGGCATGACGGCTCAAAACGTTCCTGGGGAATCTTTTTGTGAATCGGATTTTTATATCGGTCAGGAAATACATAACAAATATATTTACTCCAAATATATGGCGGAGTATGAGATGCTGCGGGCGGCAGTGAAGGATGGGCTGAAGATAAAGATTATGCGTATCGGAAATCTTCAGGGGCGCATACGGGACGGGGAATTCCAGATGAATCTCCATTCCAATGCGTTTACCCGCCGGTTTTCTTCTTATATCAAACTGGGGGCAGCGCCTTTGGCGGAGTATCAGGGGAGCGTGAATTTTTCGCCGGTGGATGAAACGGCGCATAACATCGTGGCGCTGGCGGCGACGGAAGACGATACGGTGGTTTTCCATGTTTATCCGCCCGTAGAATTAAAGTTTGCCGATCTGTTTGGAGCAGCCGAAAAGCTGGGGTATACCGTGAAAGCGTTGCCGGACGAGGATTTTTCGCAGCTGTTGCAGGAGAGGAAACAGACTGTGGAAGGCAGAGAGCAGTTACAGGGGCTTATAACCAATGAAGAACCGGGAAATTATTTTGAGATACCTGTTGTGAATGAACTTACCGATAGGTATTTGCAAAACCTGCTGGAAGGCTGGAGTGACATTAGCGAGGAATATTTAAGCAAGTACCTGTCCGCATTGAGCGGAATGGATTTATTTTAAAGGAGAGAAAGCCAGATGATATCAACTGTACTTTGGAGTTTTGCGGTTTTTATGGCGTCAGTTTTTGCAGGACTGCTGGCGGGGATTACGCTTACCCCGAAATATAACGGGGTTATCAGGGCTGTTTTCTGGACCATCGGAGCCATCGTTGGCTATATCATGGCATTTGTGAGCTATTCCATTGATCTGTACAATGACGCGGTGGGGATTCTGGGACTTTCCGCCCTTGTATGCATTGTGGCGCAGTTTTTATACAGTGACAGCTGGTCTACCAAGCTTTCTATTTCCCTGATGGCCTGTCTGATTGCCAATGTGTGTACGTTTATGTTCTGTGGGACTACCGATACCTTTCTCGGCACGGCGCTGGGGCTGATCAGGGAAAGCCCCTACGATACGCCGAACTTGATATTTTTTATTCTGATAAAGGTCTTTGTGTATACCATATTTTCAATTTTGTACGCCCGTTTCCTGAAAAAGACCATACATCGTACCGTCGAGGCGGTAGGCGGGAAAATGATGGTCTTTCTTCCGGCGCTGTTTATTTCGGTAGTGGGATTCTACTTCATCAATCTTGTCTCAAACGGTGTGGGAATTTACCCCAATACGTTTTGGTTCTTCCTGTTGTACATCACGGTATGCCTGATTTTTGTGGTGGAGTTCTGGATGATTTTTTATTCCATCAATCAGAGTGCGAAGACCATGAAGACTACGGCGGAGCTGAATGTGGCCACCAATATCCAGCAGTCCATGCTGCCTTGTATTTTTCCAGCCTTTCCGGATCGGGAAGAATTTGACGTGTTTGCGGCCATGGAGCCTGCCAGGGAAGTGGGCGGCGACTTTTATGATTTTTTCATGGTGGATGAACGCCACCTTGCCGTTGTGGCGGCGGACGTCTCCGGCAAGGGTGTTCCTGCGGCGCTGTTCATGGTTATCGGTAAGACGCTGATTAAGGATCACACCCAGCCGGGCAGGGATCTTGGAGAGGTATTTACAGAAGTAAACAATCTTTTGTGCGAATCCAACAGCGAAGGAATGTTCATCACTGCCTTTGAGGGGGTGCTGGATCTTGTAACGGGTGAATTCCGGTTCGTAAATGCAGGCCATGAAATTCCCTTTATCTGCAAAAGGAACGGCACATTCGAACCTTATAAGATACGGGCGGGATTTGTCCTTGCAGGCATGGAAGGCATACAGTATAAATGCGGCTCCATGCAGCTTGAAACGGGGGATAAGTTCTTCCAGTATACAGATGGGGTGACGGAGGCTACCAATAAAGACAACGAATTGTACGGCATGGAGCGGCTGGGCAAAGCGCTTTGCGCAAATGCGTTCCTGCCGCCGTCGGAACTGCTTCCTGCCGTGAAGAAGGATATCGACGCGTTTGTAGGCGGTGCAGAACAGTTTGACGATATTACCATGCTCTGTTTTGAGTACAGGAAGCGGATGAAAGGTTAGTGTGAGAAGTGAAAAAGATAAGGCTTAGTAATGAAAATATTGCACAGGCAGTCGATTTGGCGGAAGAAACGTTCAGGGAATGGGGCGTGGATGCCGGAAATATTCTTCAAATCCGGCTTGCGCTGGAGGAAACGCTGTTAAAATATCAGGAAACTTTTGGCACGGAGGCAGTATTTGCGCAAAAATACATCAGGCGTTTTAAATCTATCCGTCTGGAGCTTTCCATAGCAGGGGAGCGGTTTGATCCTTTTGACACAGGAGAAGAAGAACAGAGCGTGGTATTGCGGGGGCTGCTTGCCAATATGGGGGTGGTTCCTGCCTGGCAGTACAAAAACGGCGGGAATCTGATTGTATTTACTCCGAAAAAGAAAGAGCCTTCCCAGATAGTTTTACTTGTACTGGCAGTGGTGCTGGCTGTTTTGTGCGGCGGGTTGTGCAGTTTCCTGCCGGAGGGCATTCGGGGATTTCTGGTAAATGATCTTATCAGTCCTGTATTTAACCGCTTTATGGGACTTTTGTCGGCGATTGCGGGGCCGCTGGTGTTTCTGTCGGTTATATGGGGAATTTACAGTATCGGGGATATGGCTGCCATGGGCAGGATCGGGAAAAGGATGATTGGTCGTTTTCTGCTGATGACCATCTTTCTGACATTACCTGCCTGTGCGGTAACTATGCTGCTTTTTTCCTTTGAGGCCGGAGGCGGGGGTATATTTGATTTCTCCGAATTGTTCCAGATGGTTCTGGACATTGTTCCAGATAACTTTTTTACACCCTTTACAGAAGGGAATCCTCTACAGATTATTTTTGTTGCGGTTTTGATCGGAACGGCAATGCTGATGCTGGGGAATAAAACTACGGTTGCCGCGGCTTTTGTGGAACAGTCCAACTATATCGTCCAACTTATAATGGAGGCGGTAGGAGCCTTTGTGCCTCTGTTTGTATTCGGCAGCATCTTAAATATGATATTGGGAAATGACTTTACTGCATTTTTTCCTGCATATAAACTGATTCTGGCAATGCTTATGGGAGATGTGATTCTTTTGGCGGCGTATCTTGTGATAGTGTGTACGAGAAGGAAGGTACATCCCCGGATACTGCTGAAAAAGATGGCGCCCACTTTTTTGATTGCGCTGACCACGGCGTCTTCCTCTGCTGCTTTCGGGGTGAATATGGAGTGCTGTGAAAAAGATCTTGGGATTGACAAAAGGATAGTTAATTTCGGCGTTTCTTTAGGGCAGGTTATTTTTATGCCGGGAGTTTCCGTCATGTTTTTGGCGGTGGGATTTTGCATGGCGGAAATTTATGGCGTGGCGGTTTCACCGGTGTGGCTGGTTACAGCTTTTATTATTGCCATTGTGCTTGCGGTGGCGGCTCCTCCTGTTCCTGGCGGCGCACTGACCTGCTACACAATTTTGTTTGTCCAGCTTAAAATTCCTATGGAGGCCATAGCGATTACGATTGCCCTCAATGCGATACTGGAATTTTTTACCACTGCGGTAAATCTGTTTTGTCTGCAGACGGAGCTTGTGGAACTGGCAGCAGGTCTTGATATGCTGGATCTAAAGAGGCTGAGAGAAGAGAACAAAAACTAATTAAATGAAACAATTATGACGTAAAATATGCGATTTATGCCAATGTGCTTACAAAAGAAGGATGGCATGATAGAATCTAGATAGCAATATATTGATACACAAAAATTGATACACAAAAAAGGAGAAAAAATGGAGATTTGTGACAACAACAGAGACTGTCCCTGTACTTATGATTGCCCAAGGCATGGAAAATGCTGCGAGTGCGTAGCCCACCACAGGGATAACAATGAGGGCGTACCAGGATGTTTCTTTTCCAAAGAGGCGGAGGCAACTTATGACAGAAGCATTGAGGCATTATGCCGGGACAGAGGAATTATTTAAGGAGGCAGAAAGATGAAGAGACCGATTTTTACAGGATTATCACATGTATGCATTTTTGTCGATGATGTGGAGGAAGCGTTTGGCTATTATGAGAGAATTTTAGGGGCGGTTCCCAATCAGCACATTCCCCATTGGAAAAACGAGGGATTCTTTCAGGCAGGCGGATTTATAGAGGAGGCAAAAGAGGCGGAGGTTTCGATTGGGTTTATGGATGTGCCCGGAACGAAATTTACGATTGAGCTGATGTGTTACCACAACCCGAAAGGACGAAGAGAACCAGTATTTTTTAAGGCAAACGATATCAGCGGTGCAAGGCATGTTGCCCTGAAAGTAGTGAATATTGAAGATGCATTCGAGTATATAAAGTCCCAGCCGGACGTGACATTAATCAACACGACGGAAGACTATCGGGTGTACCAGATTAGTGAGACGAAACCTTCTGATTTCTATTATTTTGATAAACAGAAGGAGAATAATCCGCAGGCAAAACAGGAGGCGGCGGATATCCTCGGAAATACAAAATATTTTTATTTTATTGATAAGTATGGCCTGCAGTGGGAATTTGAGCAGGGGCACACGGATATTGGAGATTAGATGGACAGGGAGGGTTCAAAATGAAAAGGCTCGTTTCAGTGGGAATGATTGTGTTTTTGCTGTTTTCCCTGTGTGGATGTGGGAGCGGGAAGGCTACGATGGCAGAAACAGGGAATTCTCCGGTGAAAGGAAAGAAGGTGGCATACATCCTGAATATGTCTTCCAGTGAAATTTTTCAGCTTTGCGCAAACCAGTGCAAGGAGACAGCGGAAAAACTGGGGATGACCTGCGACGTGTTTTTTTCAGATGGTGATGATACGGCCTTTCAGAATTATATCAGTACATGTGCCGCCGGGGGATATGATGGTCTGTATCTGTCGCATGGAGGACAGGATTATTCCTATACCTTTTTGGTGGATTTGCTGAAAGATTATCCGGATTTGAAGATTGTAACTTTCGATACCCAGTTTCGGGATGATGCGGGAGAGACGCAGAAAATTGAAGGCGTCACACAGTTTTTTCAGGATGATGCCGGGTTTGCCACTGGCCTTTTGGCGTATGTCTGTGATGAGTTATACCCGCAAAAGGAGCAGGTAAATATCCTCAAAGTCTGGGTCGGACCCAATTATATTGCGGCATTTGACCGGCGGGAAACGGGATATCAGGAGTATGAAAAGAGTGGTAAAATTCATACGCTGGAAGTGATTGGTCCTACGGATTACAGCAATGCCACATCATCTATGCATGATGTAATGAGCGCAACTCTGATGAAATACGAGGAAGAGGATGTGGATGCCATTTGGGTTGCCTATGATGCTTATGCCCAGGGATGTTATCAGGCGCTAAAGGAATCTGCAAAGAAGATTCCGCTGGTATCCGTAGATATCTGCAATATGGATATTCAGTATATGTCGGAGAAGGATTCGCAGTGGAAAGCCTGTGCCTGTACGGATTTTAAGGCAAACGGGGAGCAGGGAATGCGGATTCTTGCCATGGAGTTGAACGGTGATTACGATGATATCAAAGCTCCGGGAACGGATGAGGTTACGGATTACATAGAGATGCCGGCGTCTTTGATTACACAGGATATGCTCAAAGAAGGTATTACCATCGAAAATATTTATGAAGTTGCGCCCGAACAATATGGCGCAGTGGAAAATTATGTTACCAATGATTGGCTCAGAGATTGCATCGGGTATTAAAGTATGGATCCTTTTATCATGACTGCAAAGAATATTTCGATAGAGTTCCCGGGTGTTCTGGCTTTAGACCGGGTAAACTTTACCATACATTCCGGAGAAATCCGTGCAGTGGTGGGTACAAACGGAGCCGGAAAGTCAACGCTTATGAAGGTGCTTTCCGGCGTGTATCCTTCCTGGAGCGGAGAAATCTGTGTGAATGGAAAAAGCGTAGAATTGAGGACGCCAGCGGAGGCGTTGAAACTGGGAATTGGAATTGTACACCAGGAGGTAGATTCGGCAATTTTGCCGGATTTTACTGTTTTTGAAAATCTTTTGATGGATGATGTGGCAAGCGATAACCATATGATCTATCGTCGGAAAGCGTTAAGGCGGCAGGCAGAGGCGATTTTGAAGGAGCTTGGCATTGAGCTGTGGCCGGGGATGTTGGCAAAGAATTTGACGTTAGCGCAAAAACAGCTTTTGCTGATTGCAAAAGAGGTGCATAAGAAATGCAGGCTCCTGATTCTGGATGAACCGACGGCGTCGCTCAGTATGGCGGAGACGCAAAAACTGTTTCAGTTTATTCGAAGGCTGGCAAAGGAAGAGCATACGGCTGTGGTATTTATTTCACATAGAATTGGAGAAATTTTAAGCGTATGTGAAAGCTGCAGCGTTATGCGTTTTGGCAGGATTACCGATGAGTTTCCGGTTACGGAGCATACCAGAACGGAAAAGATTGTGGAAAAGATGCTGGGGCGCGTGGCGGATGGACGTGAGGATACATTCGGGGAACATTCCGATATAAGGGAAAATCCTGTAATGCTTGAAGTGTCTGGATTGTGTGACCAGAAGAACAGCTTAAAACAGGTCTCTTTTTATGTGAGAAAAGGGGAAATTGTGGGGCTGGCAGGTCTTGTCGGAGCCGGAAAGACAGAGATTTGCAAGACCGTGTTCGGTGCAGAAAAAAAGAGTGCGGGAGTGATAAAAATAAATGGGAAAGAGGTTTTCTTAAAGAATCCCACAGATGCGGTAAGGCATAGAATTGCGCTGGTTCCAGAGGAACGCCGTAAAGAAGGGATCTGTCCTTCTGAGAGTATAGCGTTCCATTTATGCGTCGCATGTCTGGCAAAATTCTGTACCTGTTCCATCCTGCATAAAACGGCGATGGGGGCTCGTGCGCGTGCTGCCATCGAGGAACTTCTTGTCTCATGCAGGGATGAGAAACAGCAGATACAATTTCTCTCTGGAGGAAATCAGCAGAAGGTTATCATAGGAAAATGGATAGAGGCGGATTGTGATATTTATATTCTGGATGAGCCCATGCAGGGGATTGACGTGGGAGCAAAACAGGAAATCTTCAGGATGATAAAATCGCTGGCAAAAAAAGGCGCTGCGGTACTTTACGTTTCCAGCGACATTTCGGAGCTTCTTGCCATTACCGACAGGCTCTATACGCTATATAACGGTCAAATTACCGCTGAGCGAAAGACGGCTGAAACGGAAGAACAGGAAATTATGTACGATATGATTGGAGGAAACCATGGATAAAATGCAATGGAAAAGGGTGGGAGCATTCCTTTTGGACTGGTCGGCAGTCATCGCAATTATGATAAGCATCATTTTTTTCACGGCTATTATGGGGCTGTCCTTTTTCTCTTCCGCAAATCTCACGAATATCTTGCGTGCCATGTCTATTACAACGATTCTGGCAATTGCACTGACGGTAACGCTTGCCTGTGACGGATTTGATATGTCCGCCTGTACCCTGGCAAGCTGTTCCGGGTATGTGTTCATGGCATGTTACCTCTGGTATGGATTGAGCCTTCCATTATCGGCGGTTATCTGTGTGATATTTACCATGATCGCCTATCTTTTTACGCTGTTTTTGATTCTTGTCTGTAAAATACCCGATATGCTGGCAACCTGTGCATTGATGTTTGTTCATCAGGGATTGGGACAATGGTTTACAGGCGGCGGAGCGATTTCTGCCGGGATGGCGCTTCCCAATGGAGCGATGCCCAGGCGGACTTTCTTTGAGGCAGGATTTGTGGCAATTGGACAGGCGCCGTATATTATTTTGATTATGTTTGCCTCCGTAATTTTCGCACATATTTTTCTACAACATACGAAACAGGGAGCCTTTCTCTATGCGATAGGGTCAAATAAGACGGCGGCAGCCCTCTCCGGAATCCATGTAGGCAGATATCGTTTTCTGGCGGGGATGATTACGGCTGTATTTATTGCAGTTGGAGCTATGGTTGTATGTTCAAGGAACACGGCGGCGCAGCTGTGTGGCTGTGATAATTATCTGATGTCGGCTCTGGCAGCCGTTTTTGTGGGAAAATCTGTGGGCGGAAAGGAGAAACCTACGGCTCTTGGAACGGTTCTCGGCGCAGGGTTAATTGTCATACTGGAAAACGGGCTGACGCTCTGTTCCGTTCCTTATTACATATTGCCAGCGGTAAAGGGAGGCGTGCTTGTCGCAGCATTGGCGGCGGTGTATCTGCCGGGGAGGCGTAAATTATAATCCCGGATAGCGTTTCTTCAACTTGTTACTGATTGATTCAGATATGTTAATTCGAGCAATTTGTCGGATTTTATAAAAATTATGTTGTAAAATTGGCAGATATATACAAAAATATTAGAACAAAACATAAAATTATTGACAGAAAGAACCTGACAGTTTATTTATATTATATAGATATAGAAGAAATATGCTTGCGCGCAGCACAGGCAATTTTTTTGTTATGTAGAAATACAAATATCGTATAATGAAATGAATTTCAGGAGGTAAATTGTTATGGACAAGAAGAAAACGGCGGTTGAGGTGTATTTATCTACTGTGTTTAAGTGGGGACTTTTTATTTTGGTGTGTGCATGTATGTGTGCTACGGTTATGTTTAATGCTGAGAAAATGTTTGGCTTATATCCGACAGTACCATGGCTTGCAACAATTGGTTTAGGCATTATGGACTCGACGTTTTTTGTTATAGCCATACTTATAATAAGGTCTTCTTTTGATCAGGACGGATATTTAAAAGACGGAAGATTGAGAATTGGTAAGATATTTTCAGCGATAGTATTGGTCGTTCAGTGGAATTATCTGCTGTACATGCTGCCGACCAGGACATTTTGGGGATTCTTATTCTTTTTCCTTATTTTGGTCGCATTTTTTTTGGATATCAAGCTGTTGCTGGTAAGCGGTCTGGCATGTATGGTTTCTCTGTTTATTGCCTGGTTTATACGGGGAACAGACCTTCTTCCGGTAAAGGATGAATTATTTGTATCAGATATTATTATGTGTCTGGTGGCATTGACACTTTCGTTGGCCGGACTGGTGATCTTTGTTTTCCTTGTTGCTTACTTTTTGGTAAATGCCAAAAAAGATGAGCTGGAAAAGAACAATGAACAGGTCACAAGCGTTCTTGGCGCAGTACAATTAGTATCTAAAGATTTGGCAAAAGCAGGTTTGTCACTTTCTCAGGTATCTGAGAATGAAAGCGCTTCCGCACAGGAACTTGCATCTACGAGCGAACAGCTGATGGAAAGCAGCAACCTTTTAAGGTTAAAGACTGACGAGAGCATGGAAAATCTCAGCGAGTTAAGCAAATGGGAAAACATTGTCGCCGATAATGTACAAAGAGTGGAAAGCACTTCCAGGAATCTGCTTGATAAGTCGAGGGAGAATGAAAAACTTTTAAATGATTTACATATCATAAATGGTGAAGTGTCAGAGTCTATGGATGTTACTACTTCCATTACCCAAAAGTTATCCGAGGCGGTTCAGGAAATAGGGGTAACCTTAAACCTTATCAGTGACATTTCCGCCTCAACGAATCTGCTTGCTTTAAATGCCTCTATTGAAGCGGCAAGAGCCGGGGAAGCCGGAAAAGGGTTTGCCGTAGTGGCGACAGAGGTAGGCAACCTGGCAAACAGTACGCAGGAATCCTTAAAAACCGTTCAGGGCGTAATTGAACGTGTTCAGCAGAATGTAAATGACATCATATTGCAGGTTGGGGAAAATGCAACAAAACTGGGGACACAGAACGAATACTTTGACAATGTATTTAGGGGAATGCGGGATATTTCAGAAATGTTAAAAGAATCCGTAGCCATAGTCGGAACCATGGGCGAGGCACATGGCAAGCAGGCAGATGTCATTAAAAATACGGTCTTGATCAATCAGGACATTGTAGAAAGCATCAAATCGGAAAACGAGCATTTTACCTCTATCAATACCATGGCAGAAAGTAATGCGAACGATACAACCGAGGTTGCGGCGCAGGCAAATGCCATAAATGATATGGTTGATAAAATTACGCAACTGTTAAAACAGGACGAGTAGTGTGAATATAAGATAAAATTAACATTGATTTTGAAAGTCAAAATTATTTGCCCGAAGAAAAGAACAGTTGACTTTCCCCTTAGGGGAAAGTTTATACTGAGCCTGTAAGGAGGGTTCGCATATGCTTACAATTGGAGAATTTTCAAACATATGCAGGGTATCTGCAAAAACGCTCAGGTATTATGCGGAAATTGGATTGATACTGCCAGATGAAATCAATCCGGAAAATGGCTACCGGTATTATTCCATCGACCAATTGGAAAAAATGCTGCTGATCAATCGTCTGAAGGATTATTGCTTTTCTTTGGAAGAAATCAAATCAATTTTGGAATCGGAAGAACGGATGGATGAGGTGCTTTTTACTGCACTTAATAAAAAGAAAAAGGAGATTGCGGAAAAGGTACAGAAGTTTGAAGATACACTGCACCAGATAGACAGCGATATATCAAATTTGAGGAATGGAAAATCTATGATGTCCTATATGGAAAGCATTGATGTACAGCTGGTCGAGATACCGATGATGTATCTTCTGTCGATACGGAAGAATGTTTTAGAACATGAGTTTTCGGAAGAATATGGCGCTTGCTTTGGGCAGCTGTTTCGGAAAATGGAAGAGAAGAAACTGACAGCGGCTGCTCCGCCAATGGTACTGTTTCATAGCGATGAGTATACCCCATTTGGATTAGATACAGAGTTTGCAATCCCTGTAAAGGAGTATGCAACCGGGACAAGGGATTTCTGCCCTGGATTATGTTTGAAAACCGTTGTGCAGGGTTCTTATTCACAGCTTTCTTCTGTTTATGCAAGACAAATAGAATGGGCCAAAAGGGAAGGCTATGAAAACAGCAATGCGTTGTATGAGGTATATGTAACAGATCCGGCAGAGGTTTCAAAGGAAAGCGAACTTGTTACCGAGGTCTATTATCCGGTTAAAAAGAGCGTTTCGAAAGACCCAAATGGCAAGCAGCCATTGTGAAGTGCATGAGAGGAAGAAAGCATGGATCAGATAAAAATGAAAGAGCTGGAACAGATTATAAGCAGCAAATATGGAAATACCACAGGTATTGTCATAAGAAAAGATGGCGCTGTATCCTATGAAAAATACTTTAAGGGCTGCACAGCGAATAGCCGTGTTCACATCTATTCCGTGACAAAAAGCATTATTTCAATATTGATTGGGATTGCCTTGGATAAAGGATACATAAAAAATATGGAAGAGAAAGTGCTTGATTACTTCCCGGAGTACGAGGTGAAAAGGAGAGAGAAAAAAATACAGAATATTACGCTAAGAGATATGCTGACCATGACGGCGCCTTATAAATACCGATTTTTTGCACCGTATATAAAATATTTTACAAGCAGTGACTGGGTAAAATTTTCACTTGATCTATTAGGCGGCCGTGGGAAGATAGGGGAATTCCGATATGCCCCGTTGATCGGGCCGGATATTCTGTCGGGAATCTTAGTGAAAGCAACAGGGCAATCCGTATTGGATTTTGCTACAGAGAATTTATTTGAACCGCTTGGGATCAAAGTGGAAAGCAATTTGTTATTTGAAAGCAAAGAGGAGCAGTTGGCATTTAACCAGTCTACGGATATGAGCGGGTGGGTAACAGACCCCATGGGGATTCATGCAGCAGGCTGGGGGCTTACGCTTACGCCCATGGATATGGCAAAGATCGGGCAGTTATATCTGAACGGCGGCATGTGGGAGGGGAAGCAGATCGTTTCCTCAAAATGGGTAGAGGACAGTACGAGGGAACACAGCCGATGGAAAAAAGAAAATCTGTCCTATGGATACCTATGGTGGGTAAATGAGGACGGTTATGCCGCGATGGGGGATGGAGGCAATGTCATCTATGTAAACACAAAGAAAAAGCTGGTGATTTCTATGGCAGCTCTCTTTGTACCCAGGGCAGGGGATAGAATAGAGCTGATTAAGAAATACATAGAACCCGGTTTTTAAGGCAGCGTAAGCGGCAGGCAAATCGTAAATGTGCTGCCTTCCCCTTCCCGGGAAACCACATCAATCGTGCCGGCATGTTCCAGCACAATCGTGCGCGTAATGGCAAGCCCCAGACCCTGCCCGTCCTTGTCGCTGCGGGTAGTGTAGGAGCGCTGGAAGATATGGGGAAGGTCTTCTTTGGATATTCCGTATCCGTTATCGGATAGTTCAATGCGGGCAAAAGCATCGTCCCTGGAAAGGGACAGTACAATCGTTCCCTCCGGCGGCGTAAAGTCAGTGGCATTGTACAGCAAATTTTCCAGCGCGCGGAAAAGCTGCTCGGGATTCCCTGAAATGTGGCAGGGACGCGTGGTTATTTTCTGCCAGAAATTCAGTCCGTAAAGTTCTACGACGGGACGGCAGTTCTGGTAAAAATTTAAGAGAAACTGATTCAGGTCCATAGGATGCATCTGGACTGGCGTGCTTGTCAGGGCGGCTATTTCCTGAATGGATTTCAGTCGTTCTGACAGAACGTTGCACTGGTCTTCAATGTGGCGTATCCTTCTGTGCGTATCTTCATCCAGCATAATATCATTCAGGCGTATAATCTGCGCCATATTCGAGAGAGAAGTCAATGGAGATTTCATATCATGTCCCAATTCTGCAATCAACTGTCCGCGTTCTGTCAGCAGTTTTTGCAGATGTTCTGTTTTTTCCTGTACTTCCTCCTGGAGATGGAGGTTCAGCTTGCGGTTTTCCGCTGTCATTTCCCGGCTGCGCCGTACCATCAGGACGGCAAAAGCAAATACCATGCAAAATGCACCGTATTCTTCCGGATAAGCGCCGGTAAACGGTTCGTAATACCCGATTGACAAAACGCTGTAAAGCAGGCAGGTGCTGTTTGCGGCAGTGGCGGCTAATGCGGTTTTGGTGTGGGGGAGCCCAAGGAAACATCCATAGCCTGTCAAAACTGCCAAAAGCCCTGCCATGATGACCTTGTACCAGGAAATAAATAAGCCGTACGCAAGTACGATGTCCGGGAAAGCTGGAAGTACCCAAAATGGAACGAGGACAACGCAAGCGCAGATTGCCAGGGAAAGGATGCAGAGTATTTTTTTCAGGCGTTTGAAACTGTCTGGTAAAAATAACAGAAAAACAATCTGTATGGCGCAATAAATGCCTGCCATTGCCGTCGCGTCTTCCAGTGCATAAAGGGTACGCACAAGGGGGGCGCCAAACATCCGGAGGAAAGGATAGCAGATGCGAAACGCGAAGGACAGGCTCAGGATCCCAAAATAGAATGCGGCAGAATCAGAGTGGTGATCCGTGGAGCCTTTCTGGCGTTTCCAAAGCACGATACAGAACAGGGCGAGCGTGAGCGCTGGGAAAAACAGCAAACTGTAGAAAATCATGCGGGAGGCGATGAGTCGGCTGACACTGTCCGTATCTCCGATTACAGGCGCATACCAGATGCCGCCATAATAGTGGGAATAGTTGGCAGTCTGGATAATCAGTTCCGCCTCACCATCCAGGAAAAAGGAACAGGCGGTATCCTGAATGAAGGGGGTATAGTGTTCCACAGATACGTTACCCGGGCCACCCAGGCAGTCGCCGTTTACAAAGATTTTTGCAGCGCAGAGAGGCTCCTGGAGATAGAGCGTTACATTGCCGCTGCCCCGAAGATGCAGACGCCAGGTAGCAGTTCCGTAAGGATTTCGGTCTGCATGAAATAAGGCCAGGTTCGGGTATTCGCCGGCTCATGTGCGGTAAAAGGGCAGTGTTTGGGAAGAAAAGTCCTGTGGGGTCAGCAAAACATCCGGATACAGCTCCCATCCGTCCACAAGGGCGCAATAGCCTTTTTCTGGAATAACGGAAAAATGGTCTTGTGCGAGCCCTGCTTTTGTTATATATTTATTATCATAGTGAGTGAGCGCGGATAATACAGGCAGAGTGAGTGCAATCGTGCCAAGGAATATCAGGATTGCCTGTAAGACAGATTTTGTAAATGGTGTATGTTTCATAAATCCTCCCTTGCAAAGGAATAGTCGTATGAAGAATCGTAAAATTAAAGTTATAATAGCTGTTTTTATTATTATGTTTTCATTTGCCTGCTTCCATTCAGCGGATGCGATGGCAGGCGCGCAGGCGGACAGGCCTGATGCGGAATCTGCGGCAGAGCCCGTATCTACCGGGGCAGAGCTGATGGAATGGATGGAAAACCACAAAAACACAGGCGGAACGGTAAAGCTCGAAAGTAACGTGACGCTGGATGGCTATTGCAGTTTCTGTCCGGATGGAAGAAATATGCCCCCGGTTTTTGTGGATATGAATGGTTACCGTATCACAGTTACCGGAGATAGCGAGTTCTGGAGTGACGGCCATCTTGTCTTTCAGGGACAGGAAGGAGAGCAGGAAGTATTTCGCGTAGCAACAGGAGGGAGGCTCTCTCTGAATGGCCTTATCGTAGAGGGCGGGCAATGTGCGCTTTGGCAGGAAGAGGGCGCGGGTATGACGCTGGATAACTGCCAGGTGTCAGGGAACGTCCATTATGCTGATACGCCTTTCGTATACGATTACGAGCCTGTCTGCGTCATTGTGGAGCGGGGACAGACGGCAGACGATGTGTTTCCGTCAGAGATAGAAGGCAGCATCAATCAACAGGGGCAGGTCAGCTATTACCAAAAGATTCCGGTTACCTGGAATCTGGAAGGAACAAAGTCACAGCAGGAAGAAAGAAAGCGTTTTTCGGTGCAGGGTTCCTTTTCCCGTGCGGCGTCGAGGGAACCGGCGCTATGTACGGTCATTTATAATGATTATCCCCTTACCTTTACTGAGGTAAGGGCGACTACAAACGGAAGAATGTATATGTTCCAGGGCTGGTATACCAAACCGGAGGAAGAGCTGCCGATTACGGTGGCGTCCGAGTATTCCTTTGATGGAAGTAATTGGAGCAAATATGAGGAGAAGACCGTGTCCGATGTCTCGGATGCTTTCTTTATCGACATACTGCCCGAACAGTGGAATACTGGGGTGAATCCAAACATCTATATCCGCCTGCGGTGGGATAATGATGGTACATATTATTTTTCAAATGTGCTTCGCTTTGCGGCGGACAACCTGGAAAATGTCGAGGATCAGGGTGGTAACCGCGGTGGCGGAATTTCGATTGTAAATCCGCCGGAAACGCCAAAGGAACAATTACCTGGCACGCCAGACAAACATTCGCCGGAGGAATCAAAACAACAATCACCCGGTTTCTCAGGGGGAAACCCGCCGGAGAATCCACAGGGTAGTTTCCGCGATGAGTTAAAGGAAACGCTTGCAGATGATCTGGAAGGCACACGACCAGGCGAGCCGAAAGACGCTTTGGCGATGGAAACCAAAGAGGCAGTTTCGGCTGAAACCAAAGAAAATCTCTCAAAGGAGCCCAAAGACGCTTTGACGATGGAAACCAAAGAGGCAGCTTCGGCTGAAAGCAGGGAAACGCCTCCAGATGAATCCAAAGGAAATCTGCCCAAAGATCCGAAAGAGCTCTCGGCGGTTGCATCCGGTATTTCATCTATCGCAGCAGAAAAAAAGGTCGCACTTTTGGGACTGAATGATCGTGAACTACCGGCTAATATCGGGAAAGCAGGCCTGGCAGCGCTGTTTGCTGTTGGTGTGGCGGTTGGATTCTTCCTGTACACGGGTCATTTCCGAAAGCATTTCCATGCAGCGAAAGAAACGCGGCTTAAATAGCGTAAAAATCATTCCATTTCTTTCCAGTATAGCATAAAATGACAGAAAAATTAAAATTTTTTACGATGAAAATAAACGTCAGGTAACAATTGTTGCCTGGCACTTTTTTTGTAAAAATGATTGATATATGATGGTGTTATACAAACCGGATATATGGCACAAAGAATACTGGTGATAAAGATTTGATAGAAGGAATGATGACTATGAAAATAGCAGTCTGTGATGATTGTATGGCGGATGCCCTGCTCCTGAAAGAATTTCTGGCAGGACATGAGGTTATCTTGTACGCTGATGCAGAAAGTTTTCTCTCAGACATTGAAAATCATAATATAGGGTACGACCTGTACTTTCTGGATATTTTCATGGAAAAATCCATGAATGGGCTTGAACTGGCGAAACGGCTTACAAAATTGCAGGAAGAGGCGGTCATCTGCTTTGTCTCTACCAGCGACAGTTTTTACCGGGAGGCATATGACCTTTTCGCAGTGCAGTACCTGTTAAAGCCCGTACGGGAAGAGGATGTGAAACGATTGCTGGACAAGGTGTCGAAACAGATTGCAAGAAATACGGAGCAGAAGCTTTCCTTTCAGTTCGGCGGCCAGATGGGAACCATTTCCTATGGAAAAATCCTCTATATCAGCAGCTGGGAACATACGCTTTCCATCTTTTGCACGGATGGGTTGGTGCAGAGGTGTAAGGGGAAATTAAACGATTTCGCTATGTGGGTATGCGGGGATACGTTCATGCGCTGCCACCAGAGCTTTATCGTCAATATGTACCATGTGGAGAGGATGGATGGGGCAGACCTGATGGTTGCAGGAGAGCGGATTCCAGTATCCAGGCGGTATTTTGCCGAGGTAAAAAGGCGGTATCAGGAAATTCTGTTCGAGGAAGTTGACTGCTGAGAAGAGCCGGAACCGAGTTCTATTCCGGAACGAACAGATAGCCCTTGTAGCGTTTTGTTTGGATGTAGTCGTGGTCGGGACAGATTTCATGGAGCTTTTTGCGGATGCGCCCCATAATGACCTGCAGGGATTTCTGCCCCTTGTTGATGGGAGCCTTCCATACGGAATCGTAAATCTGATCCGGGGTGTAGATTTCGCCGGGGTGTTTTGCAAGAAAATACAGCACGTCAAACTCATAGGAAGAAAAATCCACAGAGCGCGTACCATGGCTTGCACTGCAGGAGGAGGGAAAAATGGAGAAGGAACCGTAGGTCAGCGTCCTTGGCGGCCCTGCCGCCCTGCCGGAGCGGATGCGCGCCTGTACCCGCAGTTCCAGTTCCCTTAAGCTGTAAGGCTTGCATACATAGTCGTCTCCTCCGACAGATAGTCCGCGGATGCGGTTTTCTTCTTCTGTATAACCCGAGAGGAAAATAATGGGAATGCCTGTCTTTTCGCGTATTTTTTCACATAATGCAAACCCGCTCATGCCGGGCAGGTCTACATCCAGAATCACGCAGTCCAGGGTATTGGATAAAATAATTTTTTGCGCTGTTTCCGCTGTGTCAGCGCAGATAACTTCGTATCCCATTGCATGAAAATAGGATCGGTTGTCTTCTAATATGGTGGCATCATCGTCTACGATTAATATTTTATACATGTCTGTGTACTCCATCTGTTATGTTAAAATCTGATTTCAGTATAGCACAAATGAGGCGGCAATAACCACATTTTCCGTTAAAATGAAATCTTTACAACAGAAAAAAGCTGTTTTACAACATTTTGCTTGTTGTGCAATTTGAAATTACCGAAGAAAAAAACAGAAAACAAAACATAAACTGGCAAGACAATACTCAAAGGATTCTCCAGGATATATCATTCAAAGTTGGATGCGAAGCCGTAATACTTTAGAGTTCCTACGTCAATGGGAAAAAGATATGAATAAAGAATTTAATGATGGGGCCTGTGAGGAACTAATCCATCAGGCACATACGACATCACTGACTGTTACGCCGTCTTTGTGGATACGAAGGACACACGCTGTCGGGATGCGTGTGAAACAGGGCAAGGGTGGGGGTGTGAACGCTTATCCTGAGATTGCAGCAGACTTTCACTTATGGCTTGATCCAGCGGAAAGATTGGTGCTGCTTCGTTTGGCTCGGGAGATAAGAAGCAGTGAAGAAACGAAATGATGTAAT
>CAJUOE010000130.1 GCA_910587895.1 uncultured Lachnospiraceae bacterium | reverse complement strand
TAATCATGTTTTGTCGTCTTCTTTACATGATATAAAGCTTCGTCGGATGTTTCAAAATTTAAAGTCATGCCCTTTTTGGGTGCGGCGGTTCGGGCACCGGGGGAAGGAGTTTCCTCCTGGGAGGCAAGTCCCGAAAAACCTCCTGTCAACAGAGATTTTGGGGAAGAGTACTTCAGATATCGGCCGTTTCCTGGTGCTGCCAGGTTTATGTTTCCCAACATTTTGATGCTCCTTTCTTTTCACTTTTCTGCTATATTCGTTTTGTGTCGTGTTCTTTGCAAATCTGAACCCCTTTTTTGCACAGTACCTGCCGCCAGGCTGTCGGCAGGATTTTAGTTGGCCGACGGGAGTATTATACACCAATCCGGAGATTTTGAACCAGCAGATTTATGACGAGGTCTGCATCATTACAGATGATGAGGCGCTGAATACGTCGAAACAGCTTGCCTCGAAGGAGGGCATTATGTGCGGCATCTCCAGCGGGACAAATGTTGCGGCGGCAATCAAGCTGGCAAAACAGCTTGGAAAAGACAAGACTGTAGTTACCATCTTGCCGGATACGGCAGAACGGTATTTTTCCACGCCATTGTTTGAAGAATAGGGAATTGATCGTTGTTTTTTATGTACATATATAGACAATCGGGAAAAGCAATAACTTTTTAGTTATTGCTTTTTTTATAACCTTAAAGTATAATATAATTTAACAAAGGGGGATAATAACTTTGTATAAAGTATATTTTTATAAAAACAGGAGCGGGAAAGAACCGGTAAAAGATTATATTGCAGAGTTGGCAGGAAGAAAAGATAAAGACAGCAGGGTAAAGTTAAATAAAATCAGAGATTATATAAAGGCGTTAAGTGAATATGGAACACAAATTGGTGAACCATATGTAAAGCATTTAGACGGTGATATATGGGAATTAAGGCCATTGAGGGACAGGATTTTATTTGTCGCATGGAATGGCGGCAGTTTTGTTTTGCTGCATCATTTTAAGAAAAAGACACAGAAAACACCGGCCAGGGAAATAGAAAAAGCGAAGAGAGAACTGGCTGATTTAAATGAAAGGGGGAGAAACAATGAGTGAGCAAGAGAAGAATTCGGCAATCGGAGATGATGCATTGAAATTTATGGACGATGTGCTTACACGGGAAGAGATTGCAGAAAGTGATTTGCGGGTATCAATTATTGGAGAACTGATTAAAGCAAGGAAAGAAAAAGGGTTGAGCCAGAAGAAACTGGAAGAACTCAGCGGAGTAAGACAGCCGATTATTGCAAGAATGGAGAAAGGTAACACGAACCCGCAATTAAACACTATTCTAAAAATATTGGCGCCTTTGGGAAAGACCCTGGCTGTTGTGCCGTTAGAGAAAACAAATAAATAATGGAATTTTGTATATGTATTCAGCAGAACACACTGCCTACCGCATAGAGGCTCTCTGCTAAATCAGCACGATAATCCATGTCCCGGGAATCCAGGCTGTTAATGACGCAGCCGTAACTGTTCAGGTTCCCGGTGGCATGGATATATTTGTTATTGCCAAGATAGAGTGCAATATGTCCGGGAAAATACAAAAGGTCTGCGGGCTTAATCTGGGAGCGGGGGATTTCACGTACGGGATAACCGGTTTTGATGGATGCATCCCGGTAAATGAGGAAACCGCACATAAAATAGCTCATAAATGTGAGGCCGGAGCAGTCGATGCCTTCATGTGTTTTGCCGCCCCAGCGGTATTGTGTACCCAAATAGGACAGGGCGTAGTTGATGATGCAGGAACGCAATTCTGTGTGGGTAGCCGTACCGGATGGGGAGGCTGTTAAAGCAATCGCCGGCACATATCCCGTTGTATGATCTGCCAGCCTCACTTTCTGCCAGCCGTCTTTTCTGCCGCCCAGGGGGATTACGGTACTGCCCATAAAGAGTGTGGCGTTGATGGGGGCTTGTACTTTTGGAAAGGCCAGGACATCGGTAAGCCGCTGGGTAAGTAGAAGCAGCGAACCGGAGCGGATATTCCACAGCCCATATTCTTCTTCAGAGATTCTATGTACGTCTTTCGCGCAAATCCATCCGCTGTAACCGTAGTGCGTAATGATTTGCAGAAATTCATCCTGGCATCCGGTGACGGTGACCAGCCATCCGGACAACAGCTCATCGGAAACATTTTGTCCGATGGTGCAATGGTCTTTGACCGTAATTGTTTCGTAGAGGGTTGCTTTGGGGACAATGACAATGGCTTGCTGCATGGTAACTCCTTTTCTTACAGCAGTTCCTGATAGAAATCCAGTACATTTTTGTAGAAAATCCGCTCAATCTCACTGGTATGAAATCCACAGTTTCTCAATTCCTGTTCTAATAATTCCATCTGACTGCAGTTTTTAAATTCCAGATTATCGTCGATTCCATCAAAATCAGAACCGAGTCCTATACAGTATATGCCGCCAATGTCTGAAATATGACGAATATGGCGGGAAATATCTTTTATCCTGCCAAAAAAGATGTTTCGCTCATTTGGAATATCGGAGAGGAACGGCCCATAGTAGTTTGCCCCGATCACGCCGCCTTTTTCAGCAATTTTCCGTATCAGACCATCCGGCAGGTTCCTGCCGCGGCCACAGAGGGAGCGGGCATTGGAATGGCTGGCGCAAAATGGTTTGGTGGCAAAGCGGCAGACGTCGCGGATGCCTTCATCGGACAAATGGGACACATCTGCAATGATGCCAATGCGCTCCATTTCAGCAAGGAATTCTATGCCGGTGTCGGTGAGTCCATGTTCCGGCTGTGGACAGACGGGTTCTGCCGGAAATCCCAGGCTGTTTGGGTAATTCCAGGTAAAAGTCATCATCCGCACGCCCATCTCATAGATTTCTGTTAAACGCGCAGGGTCGCCGCCGCAGACTTCGCCTTCTTCCAAAGTCAAAAGCGCGGACATTTTCTGTTGTTTCTCATTTGAAAGGATTTCAGAATAAGAAGTAACGGGTGCAATCAGGTCGGAATTCTGTTGCATTTCTTCCTGAAATACGGCAAATTGCTCCTGAAAAGTCTGATAGGGGTCTTTTGTCTGGCTCAAATCTATAAACAGGGCAAAATTCTGAAGGAGATAGCCGGCATGTTTCATTTTCGTGAGGTCTACCTGAAAGAGATTTTCCCGGAGACTGGCTGTTTTCTGTTGCTTTCGCTCCTGGTAAATGCGGGAAATGGTGTCGCAGTGCATGTCAATAATTTTCATGGGACGCCTCCAAAAGAAATGGCTGTGTCAATAATTATGAGATAATTTATAGAAATAGTCCTTTTTCTCGAAAATACTCTTCGGAGTATTCCAAAGAGCATTTTCGGTTCATGGTCAATCAGGCAGTCCTTTGCCGAAACATACTTCACAGTCTTTGCGGAAAAAGGATATTCCGTAACAGTCAATCTTACGGTAACCTTCCGTGCACAGCTCCATCCAGTATTTCCTGTCGTAGATTTGTTGCAAGGCTCTTTCAGCGTCTGCCTCCAAATCGTCGATATGTGCAGAAACCTTCAGTTCCAGGACAAAGGAGCGTCCCCTCAGGGAAGGGCTTCTGAGCATGATATCTGAGCGTCCGTTGCCGGATTCACGGTTGGAGGTCACAATATAGTCCTGGCTCTGGCTGAGGATTCCGGTAAGGAATCCATGGTAAAAATTTTCCGCGCTGTCATAAAAGCTGATGGTGGGGAAAAGCTGTTCATTGAGAATATCACGCATTTTGGACGCGTCGCCTTCTTCCATTGCCTGGTATAAATCCCGGAAATCCTGTTTGCGGATGGACTGGCGGAACCAGTTAAGGATGGTGTTTCTGTAAATCGTTTCTACTTCCACATTTGGAATGCGCGCCTGCAGAAAGATAGAGGATTCCTTAAAGTATTCGCCGGTTTTTGTCAGGTATCCGGTAAAGAAGAGGAAATTCCAGAGGCTTTCCCCATTGCTGTGCATATCCCCATAAGTTACCTCTTCATGAACCTGGACGTCCAATGTTCCCCCTTGCAGCAATGATTCAATCTGGGCCTTTGTCTCGCGGTCAGCCCGGGCAATCAAATCCTTAATGATATCATTGGAGCTGGTATTGATCCAATATGGGCGCGGGTATGCCTGGATATCGGTGTAGAGGTCAGACAGGAAATAAATGACGCTCCAGGGGTTGTAAACTTCTGTCTCGCCAAACATATAACCATCGTACCATTCTTTCATCGTGGGAAAACGGTTTGCCACTTCATAATATTCCATCATCTGCCTCACTTCCGGTTCCGTAAAGCCGAAGTGCTCGCTGTATTTTTTGTCAAGGACGGAGATGATTCGTAAATGGTTCAATCCCGTAAAAATGCTTTCCTTTGAAATTCGCAGACATCCTGTAATGACACAAAACTGCAAATAATCGTTGGTTTTCAGTGCGGATTCAAACAGCGCGCGGATAAAATCGACCATTTCCTCGTAAAAGCCCCTGAAATATGCATTTTCCAGAGGAACATCGTATTCATCAATCAAAATCACAGTTTTTTGCCCGGTTATCTTATACATGCATTTGGAGAATAGCTGCAAAGAACCCCGAAATTCTTTCGCATCTGCTTTTAAGTTTGCAATATTATAATATTGTTCGTATTCCCTGGGAGCAAGCAGCGCTTTTCCCTGTTCCACGATGTCCTGGTGCCGTTCGAATTCCGAGGCAATCTGGTCTTGCAGCATGTAATAAGCAATTTCAAAATTTTCCTGCTTGGCGGATTTCAATGTCAGGTTCATGACGGGATAAAGCCCCATCTGGCTGGTATAGGCATCTCCTTCCTGCATGATATTCATTCCCTTGAATAATTCTTTGTTCTCGTCATTTTGCTGTGTATTTCCAGTATTTTCAAAGAAATAGCGCAGCATACTTAAGGTCAGGGTTTTCCCGAAGCGTCTGGGACGGGTAAAAAGGTTCACTTCGCCCTTAAAATCTAAAAGTTCTTTGATAAACATGGTTTTATCGACATAGAAATAACCTTCGTCCATCAATTTTTTAAAATTATCTACGCCAATCGGCAATGCTTTTTTCATTCTGCCACCTCCTCGTGCCTTCTCATGCCATATATTATAAATCATTCCCTATGGATTCACAAGTTATAATAACACGCCAAATACTTCCCAAAATACATCCCTGGAAGTATGGATGATCAGCCAATTATCTGCTATAAAATAGATAGAAAAACCCTTTTTGAAGAGAAACGTGTATGATATTCGTTATATAGAATGTAAGAAAGTAGTAAGGTAATCTTATATTTTCCTTAAGAAATATAGCGTAAGATAAAATAAACATAATGATTAGCAGAAAACTGATAGAAAGGCAGGTAAGATTTTGGAAAAACTAATCAGTGTCCGGGATATGTGCAAGATATACAATCCTGGAGAAAATGAAGTCCGCGCGCTGGATCATGTGGATTTGGAAATGGAAAAAGGGGAATTCGTAGCAATTATCGGACATTCCGGCTCCGGGAAATCTACGCTCATGAATATGCTGGGCTGCTTGGATGTGCCAACCTCCGGTTCCTATTACCTGAACGGCAAAGACGTCTCTGTGATGAAGGATAACCAACTGTCAGAGATACGGAATCAGGAAATTGGATTTATTTTTCAGGGGTTTAACCTGATTTCAAACCTCACCGCATTGGAGAATGTAGAGCTGCCCCTGATTTACCGGGGGATTGGAAGGGCAAAACGCCATAAGCTGGCAAAAGAAGCCTTGATTCGGGTAGGTCTTGAGAAACGGATGGATCACAAGCCGTCGGAAATGTCAGGCGGGCAGCAGCAGAGGGTCGCCATTGCCCGCGCGATTGCTGCACAGCCGCCGGTGATTCTGGCAGACGAACCGACCGGAAATCTGGATTCCGCGTCCACACAGGAAATCATGGATATTTTAAAGGGGCTTCACAAGGCGGGGCGCAGCATTATTCTCATTACCCATGACAATGAGATTGCAGAACAGGCAAAACGGGTGGTTCGTATTCTGGATGGTAAGATTGTGGAAGATTATTATAACAAGGAAAAACAGCAGGAGGTATAAGTTATGAAAAAGAAGAAAATTTTAAAGATTGTAATCCCGGCAGCGCTTGTAGTAGTAATTATCGGAGCAGTGACCGTGAATAATGCGGCAAATGCCGGGAAACAGATGGCGGAGGCTATGCAGGTAGAAGGGATTACCGTGGAAACCGGAGACGTGGCAGAAACCGTAGAGACGAACGGAACGGTCATAAGCGGCGAGCAGAAGATGATATTTTCACCGGTAAATGCGAGCGTGGAGACGGCGGATTTTGAGGTTGGAAGCCTTGTAAAAGCGGGAACGCAGCTTGTGACGTTTAACCTGAAAGATTTGGAAGAGCAGAATCAGAAGGCAGAACTGACGGTAAGGTCGAATGAACTGGGTTACCAGGACAGTGTAAGCCAGGCCAATAAGGCAGCAAGCCGTCAGGCAGACGCCAAAAACAAGGCGGCGCAGTTACAGGCGCAGGTAAGCGCGAAAGAGCAGGAGGTACAGAACCTTACCAATGCCATTGCCGGTGCAGCCAATGCACAGGAGGCGTCCCGCAAGCAGGAAGAAAAAGAGATGCAGGAGCAGGTGACTTCACTTCAGGGGCAGATAAAGAATGCTGGCAAAGAGACAGATACGGCAAAAAAGGCATATGATAAGGCAGTTACAAAACAGCAGACAGCACAGGTAAATTTTGATGCCGCAGCCGCGGCGGCAGGGAGCAATCCTCAGGCGTTGGAAACGGCAAGGGAAGAACTCAATAAGGCCAACAAGAACCTTGCAGACGCAAAAAATGTTTATGAAACAAAACAGCAGGCAGCCGATACGCTGCAGCAGCAGTTAAATGCGCTGCAGGGAAATTCCCAGATAGAGATGACGGAATCTGTTGGAGAGTCCGATTTGCAACAGAAATTACAGACGGCGCAGTCTGAACTTGCAGAATTAAAAGGAAACCTGGAAAGCCAGAAAGCCGTTGCAGAGGGAGACAGCGGGGCGATGAGCAGTGCGGCCAGGGAACAGATGCAGACCAATACGAATCTGGCGGAATTGGAAAGTAAATCATTAGAAGAGTTGATTGCGGAAGGAAAAAAGGGAATTACCGCAGAGTTTGACGGTGTGATTTCTGACAAACAGATTATGGAAGGCGCAATGGTAACGCAGGGAATGCAGCTTTTTACCTTGCAGAGCATTGAGGATGTGAATGTGGAGGTTACGCTTTCCAAGAATGTATATGCAAAGGTAAAAGAAGGGCAGAAAGCCGAAATTACGCTGGCGGGAGAGACCTATCAGGGAACGGTGCAGAGCATTAGCAGGATTGCTACGAGCGGAGCGGCCGGAACAAATCAGGCAGCGGTGGCGTCAGCGTCTATTATGGCAACCGTACATATTGACAATCCGGATGAGAATATTTTTCTGGGCGTGGATGCGAAAGTGGCAATACAGGCGGCAGAGGCAAAGGGCGTCATTATTCTTCCTACGGAGGCAGTCAACATTGGAAAAGACGGCACATTCTGCTGGGTGAATAAAGACGGTGTTCTCACAAAACGCAGCATTACGACCGGGGTGACTTCGGATGAGTATGCACAAATCACACAGGGCGTCGATGAGGGCGAGGTTGTGATTCCAGATCCGGGCAATCACGAAGAAGGAGACGCCATTACGGTGGTAGATGCGGTAGACAATGGCGGAATGCCGGAAGCTGCAGCAGGAACAGATGATGCCGGAGAAGCAGGTGCGGCATCAGGCGACATGACAGGAACTGATTCGGCGTCGGATGATACGGCAGAGAATGAGTAAAGAGGTGCGCAGATGGGTAATTTAGTTGAATATGTCAAAATGGCATTAAAGAATATCAAGGCAAATAAGGGACGCTCCTTCCTCACAATGCTGGGAATTATTATTGGAATCTGCTCTGTAATCATGGTAATGGCAGTGGGAGATGGAACCGCGAATGCCATGAATGCTGAAGTGGAAGATTTGGGAACCGGGCAGATCAATGTCTATTGCAGTGAAGAGGCGTCAAATGCCGAGGAATGGATTACGCCGGAAGATATTACTGCGATTAAGGAAAATATCGTGGGTGTGGACGGCGCAACGCCAAATGACGGCGCGTCTGGAACCACGATTACAGGAAAAGGAGAGTTTGTCCTTACACTGGGCGGAGGAACGGAGGATTTGCAGAAGTCCCTGAATTTCAATATGAAGAGAGGTTCTTACTTTACTGCGGCAGACGTGGAAGAAGGGAATCGTGTCTGCGTAATCTCGGACAGCGATGCAAAACGTCTTTTTGGTTCCGATGATGTGGTAGGCATGGATATTGACGTGGAGATTGGTGGAATCAGTGGGAGTTACCGGATTGTCGGCGTGACCCAACAAAAGGAAAATACCAGTTTTATCAGCTATACTTATGAGGGGATGCCGGTATCTCTGGAAGTACCTTACACGTCTTTTGAATATTTCGGATGGGAGAGCGACTTCTTTTATTCTGTGGTAGTGTTTGCCAATGACGAGGCAAGCGGTGAGGAAGTGGTGCGCAATATCATCCATACCCTGGAAACCAGGCATCAATGTGCAGGGGAAGACTACTATCAGGTGCAGAGCTTTCAGGATATGCTCGCAGAGATGAATAACATGCTGGGAATCGTGACAGCGTTTATTTCCTGCGTGGCAGCCATTTCCCTGATTGTAGGCGGAATCGGCGTCATGAACATTATGCTTGTGTCCGTGACAGAGCGCACGAGGGAAATTGGAATTCGAAAATCATTGGGTGCAAAGACTTCCTCGATCCTCTTGCAATTCCTTGCCGAGGCGGCAATACTTACGATTCTGGGTGGCATTATCGGGATTATCCTGGGGCTTTTGGGAGCCATGGGAGCCTGCTCTCTGATGAGCGCTGCCATGGGAAGCGCCATCCATCCAGGCATTAAGGCAAGCACGATTCTTGGGGCGACCTTATTTTCCTGCGGAATTGGCGTATTCTTCGGGATTTATCCCGCAAGGAAAGCGGCGAAACTGAGTCCGATTGAGGCGCTTAGGAGGGATTAAGGATAGGGAGCCATAAACTGAAAAAGAATGAAAAGGCAGCTGCTTACGAAAAATGTAGGCAGCTGTTTTGGGTATTAATTATAGGAATTGACGAACCCTTTTTCTTGTGGCAAGATGTAAGAAAGGAATGTTTTATAGAAAATACAGGGAATATATTATAATGAGCATAAAGGAGGGTGGCAGGATGGGAATCTATCTGAATCCGGGAAGTGAATTGTTCAAAGAGGCGTTGCGCTCAGAAATTTATGTGGATAAAACAGGTTTGATTGCCTGTACAAATAAGGTGTTGGGAACAATGCAGAAATATGTCTGCGTAAGCCGTCCGAGGCGGTTTGGGAAATCTCTGGCGGCACAGATGCTGGCGGCTTATTATGGATTTGGCATTGATTCCGGGGAATTGTTTCAGGGGTTGGAGATTGCAGGCCATCCGTCTTTTAAGGAACATCGAAATCGGTATCATGTA
Organism: uncultured Lachnospiraceae bacterium; assembly: GCA_910587895.1. Lineage (GTDB taxonomy): Bacteria > Bacillota > Clostridia > Lachnospirales > Lachnospiraceae > Petralouisia. The sequence goes on along the minus strand of CAJUOE010000130.1, from coordinate 38,944 downwards.
TTGTTTTTGAATATTCAGGATTTTTTAAGCCGTGTGGAAAATGCAAGGGATATGGTTTCCTGCCTTCAGGAAATCGTAGTAAGAGAATTAAGAGAACAGTTTCCAGGTCTTATCAGTGAATCCGAAAATTATCTGGCAACGGCTTTGGAGCAGATTTATGGAGAGACAAAGCGGGGATTTGTCGTTATTATTGACGAGTGGGACTGCATTTTCCGGGTCAGTAAAGATGATATGGAAACGCAGAAGGCTTATCTTGATTTTTTGCGTGCATTGTTAAAAGACCGGGCATATGTCCGGCTGGCATATATGACGGGGATTTTGCCGGTTAAGAAGTATGGGACGCATTCGGCGTTGAATATGTTTGATGAATACTCCATGATGAACCCTGGCATGTTGGCACAGTATGTGGGTTTCACAGAGGAGGAGGTAAAGCAGCTATGTCAAAAGTATCATATGGACTTTTGGGAAAGTAGGAGATGGTATGATGGTTATCAATTTCGCAAGATCGCCCATGTATATAGTCCGAAATCTGTAGTAGATGCTATGTTAAGGGAAGAATTTGACAACTATTGGTCGCAGACTGAAACTTATGAGGCATTAAAAATTTATATTGATATGAATTTTGATGGATTGAAGGATACGATTATCACAATGTTGGGAGGGATTCGGTGTAAGGTGAATCCCCGGACATTCCAGAATGACATGACGACGTTTCAGGGAAAGGATGACGTCTTGACTCTGTTGGTGCATTTGGGTTACCTTGCCTATGATATTGAGCGCAAGGAGGTTTTTATTCCGAATCAGGAAGTGGAATATGAATTTGCCAGCGCCATACAGGGCGCAGGGTGGAAAGAAGTGGTAAATGCGATTGAATCCTCGGAAGAGCTGTTGAATGCTACTTTGAGAAAAGATGGGGAGTCGGTAGCCAATGGCTTGAATGAATATCATCGTGAAGCGGCGTCTGTGCTGGCATATAACAATGAGAATTCTTTAAGCTGCGCGGTTTCGCTGGCATATTTCAGTGCAAGGGAATATTATACGGTAGTTCGGGAGATGCCGGCGGGGAAGGGATTTGCAGACCTCGTGTTCTTACCTCGAAGGAATCATTTGGATAAGCCTGCGTTGGTTGTGGAATTAAAGTGGGATAAGTCGGTGCAAGGAGCAATCGATCAAATCAGGAACAGGGAGTATGTGAAGTCGTTAGCGGATTACGCCGGAAAACTGCTTTTGGTGGGAATCAATTATGATAAAGAGAATAAAGAGCATCAGTGCCTGATTGAAGAAAAAGATATCTGACAGGAGGAAATCAACAATGGACAGAGAAGTTAAGAAAATATCTGACTCCATGATAGAACATATCTATCAGGTACGCCCGGAGCACTTAAATGCAGCAGGGCGGCTGTTTGGCGGCAAGCTGATGGAGTGGATTGACGAGATAGCCGGGCTGGTAGGCATGAGGCATTCGGGCGGCAATATCACGACGGCGTCTGTGGATAACCTTCGTTTTATCCGGGGAGCGTTTCAGAATGACCTGGTCGTGTTGCTTGCAAGGGTAACGTATGTGGGAAATACGTCTATGGAGGTTCGCGTTGACACGTACATCGAAGATTTCGGTGGAACGCGCAAGCCGATTAACCGTGCTTATCTGACGCTGGTCGCGGTAGATGATGAGGGAAAACCGAGAAAAGTTCCGTCTATCTTGCTGGAAACAGAGAGTGAGAAAGCGGAATGGAGCGCTGCTGAGAAACGAAAAGAATTGCGGATCCAACGCAAAAAAGAGGGGTTTTAGGAGGGGCGCAAAATTTCTGGCAAAGTGCCAGAAAGGGAAGAAGGGTGCAAAACCTTGGGTAGTGAATGAAAGAAGGAGGAAAGAAAATGGCAGAATTAAGTCGGGAAGAGAAAGTAGAATTATTTTTGGATATGGTAGAAAAATCGGACAATATTGTTTTCTTTGGCGGAGCAGGCGTGTCCACGGAAAGCGGCATCCCGGATTTCCGCAGCGTGGATGGTCTGTATAATCAGGAATACGATTATCCGCCGGAGACAATTTTAAGCCATACATTTTACCGAAGAAATACGGAAGAATTTTACCGGTTCTATCGCAATAAAATGCTGTGCCTGACTGCACAGCCGAATATGGCGCATAAAAAGCTTGCAGAACTGGAAGCGGCAGGCAAGGTTCGGGCGGTTGTGACCCAGAATATTGATGGACTGCACCAGCTTGCAGGGAGCAAGAAGGTGCTGGAACTGCATGGCAGCGTGCATCGCAATTACTGTGAGTCCTGCCATGAAATGTATGATGCAACGTACATGCTTCATAGCACCGGGGTTCCGCACTGTGAAAAATGCGGCGGAGATATCAAGCCGGATGTGGTACTCTACGAAGAGGGGCTTGACAATCGTACCATACAGGAAGCAGTTTATTATATCAGCCATGCAGATATGCTGATTATTGGCGGAACTTCCCTTGCAGTCTATCCGGCGGCAGGGCTGATTGATTATTATCAGGGGAATAAACTGGTGCTGGTAAACAAGTCCGCCACGCCGAGAGACGGGATAGCCAACCTTGTATTGCAGGAGAGTATTGGAGAGTTGTTCGGGAGGATTCGTCATGCCGATACCATATGAAACCGGAGATATTGTCCAGCTCAAAAAAAAGCATCCCTGTGGCAGCAACGAATGGGAGGTTCTTCGGGTAGGGGCGGATTTCCGCCTGAAATGCCTGGGATGTGGGCATCAGATTATGATTGCCCGCAAACTGGTGGAAAAGAATACCAGAGAAATACGAAAGAAAACAGAATCATAGCATAATGCCCATGTTGGAAAGTTTTTCCTGATGTATTTCCCCTGCAAAGATGGTACGATAGATAGCAGGGGAAAGGTTATGGAGTGGTAAAGATGGGCGGACGGAAGATAAGCCGCAAAATGGCGGTGGCGGTGGTTTTCTCTTTGATGGCGGTGGCTCTGTCTTTGTATGTATTTCTGGTGAATTTTCTTGTCAGTGCGGCATTGGTACCTTCTTTTATGGAACGTTTAAAAGCATTTGAGACAATTACAGAGGAGAGCTATGCGGCGCAGGTGCAGACTTCTGATATCGAAGAAAACCGGCAGAAAGCTTTGCGGGAGACGGCGGCGTGGCTGGAAACGGCAGACCGGCAGAAAATTTCACTTCAGAGTGAAGACGGTTACAAACTGGTGGCGGAGACTTTTCCCTTGGACGTGAATGGGAAAAATCATAAATGGGTCATTCTGCTGCATGGCTATACCGGATGGAAGGAAGAGCTGTATCCGTTTGCTTACTGGTATCACCAGCAGGGATACCGTGTGCTGGCGCCGGATTTGAGGTGTCAGGGAGAGAGCGAAGGGGATTTTATCGGAATGGGGTGGACAGACCATTTTGATGGCCTGCTCTGGATTCAGTATATTCTGTCTCAGGACGCGGACGCTGAGATTGTCCTTCACGGCCAGTCGATGGGGGCGGCTACGGCATTGATGATGACCGGGGAAGCATCCCTGCCCGACAATGTAAAAGCCGTAATTTCGGACTGTGCATATACGGATGCGTATTCAATGTTTGCTGAGAAGATTGATGAATGGTTTGGGCTGCCATCGTTTCCGTTTGTAAATTCCGCATGTCTGGCGCTTCGGCTGCGCGGTGGCTACAATCTCAAAGACGCGTCGGCATTGGATGCCGTAAGAAAAAGCAGGACGCCAACGCTTTTTATCCATGGGGAAGAAGATGCAATGATCTCTGTACGGATGACGGAAGAATTGTACGAAGCGGCGCAAGGCCGTAAGGAGCTGTTGGTTGTGAAAAATGCCGGACACGCACAATCTCAGGATAAGGAGCCCGATACATATTACGAAAAGATTCGCATATTTCTGGAGAAAACACTGTAGAACACAGATAACGAAAATGGGACGATTGCACTTATGCAAAAGTCCCATTTTCGTTGTTGATATATATTGTATTACAGATGCTGCATGTTGTTTCGCTTAAATGATAAATCCGCTTACGCTCTTTTCGATTTCATTTGAGACATCTGCCAGCTGATCTGAGACGTTGGATATATCATGCACCATCTCTTTTACTAATTCTGTAGATGCCAGGGTCTGCTCGGTACCAGCGGCATTTCCTTCCGCAATGGAGGAGAGGTTGCGAATGGCGTCCACAACGGTAAGCCTCTCTTCATCGACGTTTCTGACAGTCTCATAGATTGCCGTTACCGCCTGCTTTATGGTTTCGATGTCGCTATAGATTGCCGAGAACTGTTCCTCCGTACAGGAGAGCTGCCTGCTCTGTTCAAGAATAACGTCTTTGGTCTCGTGCATGAAGGTTACGGTCTTTTCCGATTCGCGCATCAGGTTGTTGACAATTGTATCAATATATTTTGTAGATTCGTTCGACTGTTCTGATAGTTTCTGAATCTGGTCAGCCACCACTGCGAATCCCCGGCCCTGTTCACCGGCACGCGCAGCCTCAATAGAGGCGTTAAGGGATAAAAGGTTCGTCTCTTCTGCAATGGAAGTGATCAGTTGCGCAGCGTCCTTAATCTTTACAACGGATTCATTTGTGGAAAGAATCTGTGCGCTGATTTCGTCCATGGCCTGCTCGGTATTGTCGTTTACGTGTGACAATGTTCGAATGGTGTTGCGCATAGCCTCGCTGGTTTCCTGAATCTTGTCGGCATGTCTGCTCAACGCCTCTGTCTCGTCCATGGTTTTTACGATATTTTCTCCGATGTGAAGAATGCTCTGCGCTGTCTGCTGGGTATCCGTCGCCTGCTGGGTAGCGCTTCCGGCAATGTCGTTCATGGCTCTTTCCACATCATCCACCGAATTATTCGTGGTGGAGACTCCGCTGCGCAAAATACCGGAAGTGTCTATGAGTTTGCCGTTCTTTTCTTTGATGACTTTTACGGCGTCGCTGACCGTATCTGCCAGATTCTGTGTGGCAGTTGCGATCATGCCCACCTCATCCCGGCGTGAGGTAAATTTTACAAGTTTATGTTTCAGTGTTAAGTCCAGGCTTCCGATCTCATTGATGATGCGTGATACTTTGTTAATATCTCTGGCAATCAGCTGTCCGGAAAGCCATACAAGCACAGAAATCAGGACCAGGATAATCGCGCAGATAATAATTAACATTGTAGACATCTGCGTGACGGGAGCAAATGCAGTTCCCTTATCCATCAGCATAACCAGCACCCAGTTGCGCTCCGGCATATAGTGGAGGACGGATAGCTTATCCTTGCCGTTCTCTTTGTATTCATAGAAGTTGTTGCCTGACTGGTCATTTGCTGACTGCGCTATCATCTGCAATACATGTTCTTCTTCGATGGCAGCCCCAATTTTTTCCTCATCCGGACTAAAGATATAAGTGTTTGCCGTTGCGTCCAGCAGCATGTAATCTTTGTTCTTGCTGCCGTCTTCCTGTAGTTCATCCAGCGTATTTTTCAGTTCATCGGCATAAATCGCGCTGCCGACATATCCCAGGGGCTTATCTCCGTCAAATATGGGATAATACATGGAGACCACCTGTTTGCCTGTAGAGGGAGACGCCATAACGCCGGTGTTCCAGATGCCTTTGCTGCCAAAGACCTGATCCTGCAGCTGCTTTAAGGCATCCCCTTCCCGGAGGGTCTTCCCGATGGGGCCTTCCACGAACGATACCAGAACGGTGGAAGAATAATCAGCCAGGTAGACGTTTTCCAGGTTTTTGTTGACGGCGCCATAATTTTTGGTATAGTTTTGTGCCCTTGCGACGATGTCTGCATCATCCGGGTGCAGTAAAGCTTCTCTGAGTTCCAGCGATTGGCCATAGCCGGTAAGATATGCTTCTGCAGCCTGTACATACTCAGCGGCAATTTCGCTTCGTGTCTCAGCAGCCTCGTTCATATTTTCTAAAATCTGTCGTTCCATGAGCGAAGAAACATTCCCATTTGTAGTTGACCATAATATCACAAGACCGACAGTTAAAATACAAATTACAATAACGCTTATTTTTGTAGCCAATTTCATATTTTTCATGATAGCCTCCATTTCGCTGCCCTCGGCTAGCTGTATCAACAATGATAATAGAAGTAATGTCCCCTTATTAAAATTCCACTACTGTTCCTTTATGAAAGAAAGAGCGCTCTCCCGGTATATGGCATCGCCTGAATAATGATGTCCATTAGGAATAACAATTAATGTTGCTTTGTCTTCCCCATATTTTTCCATGGCCATATCTATATACGAGCGTTTTACCAGCTCGTCCTCGGTTCCCCAGATAATCAAAACGTTGTTTGGGTAGTTCCCGATTTCATTTTCAACATAGAAATTGCGAATGGAAGTATAGAAAACCTTTCCCAATGTCAAATTCATGAAATTATCGGTTTCGGGGATGTCAGACTCATTGGGAAATCTGTTTCGATGGTCGTCCGCAACGCACAGAGCCGGGAAATATAAGACCATTCCCTTTACCTGCGTTGTCAGTTCTTCTGCGGTAAGCGCTGTCACAAGCCCGCCCATGCTTCCGCCAAGCAAAAAGATTTGTTCCGGGTCAACGCTGTCCATGGATTTGACATAGTTGAAAACGGATATAAGGTTTTTCTTTTCCGTAAATATCGTCATTTTCGTAGATTCTCCGCTGCTTTTAGAAGTCGTAGAACCGCCGCAGAAATCATAAGCATATGCCTGATAGCCGTTTTTTGCAAAAAGCTCACAGTCATTTTTAAATCCGCCGTTGTTGTCGTTGTATCCATGGCTTAGTATCACAGTAGGCCATTTCCCTTCCTGTTTCGGGCTGTATAGTTTTCCATAAATACGGTCGTTTCCATTTGTAATTCCATTTCCGTTTGTAATCTCAAGTTCTGTGGTGGTTATCTCATATTCTTCAACAACCGTAATGCTGATGTCAACAGATTTACTGTTGGGGCAAGATACCGTTATGGTAGTGGTTCCTGTTGCCTTGGCGGTAACTTTCCCGGTATTGTCTACCGTAGCCACTGTTTCATTGGAAGAGGTGTATGTCAGGCTCTTGTCTGTGGCATTAGCCGGAAATACTTCTGCCGTGATCTGTGCCTCGTTTCCTTTGAGGATGGTGGTGGAGGGCAGAATTTCTGCTGTGATACGTTCAACAGCAATATTTTTATCTTTTACAGTAACGGATACCCTGGCGTATTTGCCGCCTGCTGCGGTTACGGTGATATCTGCCGTTCCTGCTTTCTTTGCCGTTATCTTTCCGTTTTGCTCAACAGCAGCCACGTCCGTGTTGGAGGATGCATATGTAAGGCTCTTATCCGTAGCGTTTTCCGGAAATACCTGTGCGGTAATCTGAGCGGTCTCTCCCACGGTCAGCTGGTCGTTTGATACGGTTGCAGTTACCGATGTAACGGCAACGACAGCTGGCGTTGGTTTTGCCTTCGCCTTTACTTTTACTTTCATATAGGTTGATTTCTTCTTTCCGTTTTTCCCACGTACGGTCACGGTAATCTTGGCCGTGCCAGCCTTTTTGGCGGTAATCTTTCCTTTGGAAGTTACTTTTGCAACTGCTGGGCGGCTGGATTTAAAGGCGACGCTTTTTTTGGCCTTTGCAGGTTTGACCGTTACTTTCAGGGAAGCCTTGTCCCCGACGGTAAGGGTAATGGTCTTTTTGGTAACTGTCTTACGGCCATTTTTGATAGAAATGGACTTGATGGCTGGGGGCTTTTTTGCCGCTTGACAGTATGTATTTGGTAAAAAGCCAATCAGTATGGCAGCAGCTAAGATGCATATCAGAAATCGCTTTGCCAGGTGTATCATTTTCTTCATTTCTTTTCCTCCTTCGCGCAACAATTGGATTTTTGCATAATGTATTTTATTATCGCATATGGATTCCCTGCTTTTCAACCCCCTAAACTATAGAGGATAATCGTAAAACAGAAAAATACTTTAGTTTTTAATGTTTTTTTTTAATGTTTTTATTAATTATGGAAAATTCAAAAAAGAAAAAGCTTGCAAAAAAAAGACAATTATGGTAGCATATTAATTCGTGATATATTAATTATCCTTGCTCCCGGCAGAAATCGGGGGCCAAAAGACCAAAAGGAGGTACAAGGCATGAACAAATATGAATTAGCGCTTGTCGTTAATGCAAAGCTTGAGGATGAAGCAAGAGCTCAGGTTGTGGAGAAGACAAAAGGATATGTGACACGTTTTGGCGGAACCATAACAGAAGTGGAAGAGTGGGGCAAGAAAAGACTGGCCTACGAGATCCAGAAAATGAGAGAAGGTTTCTATTACTTCATCAAATTCGATGCAGAGCCAGATTGTCCGGCAGAGATTGAAAGACATGTTCGGATTCAGGACAATGTGCTCCGTTTCTTATGCGTTAGACAGGACGAGGCATAATAGAAAGAGGAGATTAGATGAATAAAGTCATACTTATGGGCAGGCTGACCAGGGACCCGGAAGTGCGTTATTCCCAAGGAGAGCAGGCTATGGCAGTTGCGAGATATACCCTGGCAGTAGATAGAAGATTCAGACGCGATGGCGATCAGCAGACCGCAGATTTTATCAATTGCGTTGCATTTGGAAGAAGCGGAGAGTTTGCGGAGAAATATTTCCACAAGGGAATCAAGATTGCCGTGACCGGAAGAATCCAGACCGGCAGCTATACAAATAAGGACGGTCAGAAAGTATATACCACGGACGTTGTGGTGGAGGATCAGGAATTTGCGGAGAGCAAGGCTGCCAGTGAGCAGTCGGGCGGCGGTTTCCAGCCGGCGGCAAGACCTGAGCCGAGCGCAGCGGGAGATGGTTTTATGAATATTCCTGATGGTATTGACGAGGAACTACCGTTTAATTAGAACAGGAGGCAAAGAAAATGGCTTATAATAAGACAGAAAAGGGCGATGCTTCGAAGAGAAGAGGCGGCGTTCGCAGAAGAAAAAAAGTATGCGTATTTTGTGGCAAAGATAATGTGATTGATTATAAAGATACAAACAAGCTCAAGAGATATATCTCTGAGAGAGGTAAAATTCTTCCCAGAAGAATCACCGGTAACTGTGCAAAGCATCAGAGGGCTTTGACGGTTGCAATCAAGAGAGCAAGACACATTGCTTTGATGCCGTACGTTACGGACTAAATATTTAAGAAAAAGTTTGAGGGTTGCCGCTTTTAAGCGGCAGCCCTTTGTTAATATGTGTCAATCGCCTGTTTCATAAGCGCTGCCGCCGAATCTTCCTTTGTGCAGTGCAGATGGAAAAACGGTACGGCGTCCTTTATTTTTTCTGCAAAAGATACATTGGAGAGCAGCATATCCTCTGTCCAGGAGGGGGAGATAAGGCGCTGCATGGTGCGCAGGGAGATATCTTCTGCATTCAGGGGCGCCAGGGTGTTTGTGGGAGCCTGTTTTAAAAAGGTAATGCCGCCGAGAGGCGTGGTTTCTGTGGTATAGGATCCGGAGGTGCCGCACCATGGGATGCCGTATACGACGGGGATATCGTCCACAAAGCCGAGCAAATTCAGGTCGCCGTTTAAACAGGGCGTATGATATTGGCGCATCCACAGCGCAGTGTGGGTGGATTTGCCGCAACCGGAAGAACCGGAAAAGAGCCATGCCTTATCCCGGTACAGGATGGAGGCCGAGTGGAGGGCGAACGCGCCCATTTGCTGCGCGCGGATAAGGTATGCAAAACGAAACGCGTGAAAGATTTTCTCCGGCAAATCTTTTTCGTACGGCTGCGGACAGAAAAGGGCTGCCTGCCTGCCGTCTTGGGAAATGTGCATTTCTGCAATGCCATAGCCGGCGGGGTATAAAAAGAGATAAGAAGTATCATTTTTACAGATTATGAGTTCATCCGTGCGGACTAACAGTTCGCCGTTCTCGCGTATGCCGGGAAGGAAGGGAAGAATGCGGATGGACAGGTCTGGCATGGCCTGTTCACAGGAAAAATCAAAAAGTGATGGTACAAGCAGTTCTTCCGGTCCGCGGCAGGCGATGACGGCGGGCCCGATACGAAAGAAGAAATCCGCAGGTTCCGGGGTGGGAACATCGGAGGGAGCAAGAATGTTGGCTGCCTTTAATTGAAGAAGGAAATGAGCGATGTCTTCTTCCAGGGCGGGAATATCGGATTCACCGGCGTGATAATGAGATTTCAGCGCGTCCGCCAGCGACGACTCATCCGCGCCTTGCAATAATGCGCGGTAAAGGAACAATCCGGATTCGTTGAGGCGAATGCTGTGCTGGAAGTCTGCAATATTCTGTCCGTAAGGAAGGAGATAGGGGATGCCTGCGATCTCGTGAAGCAGGTAGCCCTTTTTTAGTTTTATCATAAGGAATCCTTTCTGTGGCTGAATATAGGATATTCAGGGCTTGCATACGTTGTCATGCGATATAATAATTATAGCATTTCCATGTAAAAAGTGCTATAATGATATATTATACAGAAAATTTATGAAAATCAGGTTGTAACTATTTGCCCGGATTAAAATATGGGGCATGGAGTTATAACCATATGGCGGGAATGAAGCATGGAGTCGAAGGCAGATATTGAGCAGTTGTTGCGGGATGGAAAAACAGTTCAGACAGTGATAAATGGCTACAGTATGTATCCAATGCTCATGCCTGGCAGAGACAGCGTGATTCTCGCGCCGTTTGAGGGGGAGCAGCCGAAACGAGGCGATGTCGTTCTCTATCGGAGAGATGGCAGTATCCTGGTGCTACACCGTATTTGGCAGGTGAGGCAGGAGGGGTTATATCTGGTTGGGGATAATCAGACAGAGACAGAGGGGCCGTTGCGCATAGATCAGGTGCGCGGCAGGCTGGTTGGATTTGTGCGTAAGGACAAGTATATTTCTGTTGATCATTTTCCCTATCGTCTATATGCTGCTGTCTGGCTGCGGATGCGGCCGTTCCGCCATAAGATTGCGGTTGCGGTGCATTTCATAAAATGCTGCTGCAAACGGTTCAGTCGTAGATAACAGATAAATTAATTTCGAGGTAATACGGGTGAGTGCCAGATATAGAATCAGGAAGGCAGCGGGGAGCTACTGGCTGCTGGATATGGAACAATCAGGGAAATATTATATAGAACCAATCGAACTTAACGAAAGCGGTGCGAAGATCTGGGAGCTTGCCAGCCGGGGATGGGATGTTTCAAAAATCGCAGAATACCTGGCAGGGCAGTACGAAATGGATGCAGAGACGGTAAAAGAGGACGTCCGGCAATTCTTTGCAGGGCTGGAAACCGCAGGGGTCAAAATCCCCGCAGCAAGCGGACAGACATAGGAGCTAAGTGAGGTAGATATGGAAGTATTATTGGTCGGCAGTGACAATGAACTGATGCGGACGATGATTAACAAGATGAATAAGGAAGGTCATCGCTGCTATGTGTTGACGGGAAATAAGAACCAGGTTGGCAGTTATAAGAATGCCTATGAGAAATACCGGTTTCCTTATGAAAGCGATTGCCTGAAGGAGATTTTTGACAGTATCCGCCCCGATGTCACGATATTTTTAGGCGTGTATGACTATAATTTTGACTGGAGTGACCCGCGCAAGGAGTCTGTGCGGTATCAGACTGCGCTGCAGAACGTCCTGACTTCTTTTTCCATGCTGAAAGGCGGGCGTTTTATTTATCTCTCCTCTTCGGAGGTGTATTCACAGTCTTTTGCAAATAACATTGATGAGCGGGAGGAGACTTCCGCATACAGTTTCCGAAGCGTTGCCATTGCGCAGGGGGAGGACGTCTGCCGCAATTACAGGCAGACGATGGGAGTAGATACGGTCATTTTGCGTATGGATCACCTGTATGTGATGCCCGAAAGGGAAATCGGAGGCAAGCGGACCATCATAGAATCAAATATATGCGCTAAAATGTGTATTGAGGCTGTTGAGACGGGGTATATACAGGCGAATGCCAACAGGATATTTTCATTATTATATGTAAATGATGCCGTGGAAGCAGTTTACAAAGTTGCGGCGGCGTCGGAATTGAAACGTGATTTGTACCATATTTCCTCCGGAGAAGAGATCAATGAGATGGATCTGGCGAAGAAGATTCAGCCGGAGATGGGACAGGATGTGTCCATCATAGACAATACGGTTGGCAGCCCGGTTCGTCTGGTTTTAGATAACCGGGCGTTTGCCGATGAATTCGGGCTGACGATTTTCCATCATTTTGATGAAGTTGCCGTCAAAATGGCAAAATATATCAAGCGATACAGTTCCAGTTTTATTAATCTGGAAGACGTCAGGGGCAAGCGGAAACGAAACTGGCGGCAGACCATGCGCGTCATCTTCGAGGCGCTGGTTCCGTTTATCGAGAATATGGTCTGTTTTATTCCGTTCTTTATGTTAAATAACCGGGCGGTCGGGAGCCGCTATTTTGCAAATCTGGATTTCTATCTTCTGTACGTTCTGTTGTTTGCGATTGTATACGGGCAGCAGCAGGCGACATTTTCCGCCGTATTGGCAGTGGGAGGATACTGTTTCCGGCAGATGTACAACCGCAGCAGTTTAGACGTCCTGCTGGATTACAATACCTATGTGTGGATAGCGCAGTTGTTTATCCTTGGCCTTGCCGTTGGCTATATGAAAGACCGCCTGCGTACCATCCGCAATGAAAATAAACATGAAGTGCAGTATATGGTAACCCAGCTTGACGATATTCAGGATATCAATACCAGTAATATTCGCATTAAGAATATGCTGGAAGTGCAGCTTGTCAACCAGAACGACAGCTTTGGCAAAATCTATGAGATAACGTCCAGCCTGGATCAATATGAGCCGTCGGAAGTCCTGTTTTATGCGGCGGAAATCCTTGCGCGGCTGGTGGACAGCAAGGATGTGGCAATCTATACGATCGCCAACCGGTCTTATGCGCGTCTTTTTTCTGCGACATCGCCAAAAGCAAGAGAGCTGGGCAATTCCATAGAGTATACGAAGATGGAGGATATGTACAATCTGCTGAAGGAGAAGAGGGTATATATCAATCGCAATATGGATCCGCAGTACCCGCTGATGGCAGATGCCATCTTTGCAGAGGATGAGATGCAGTTAATCCTCATGGTCTGGGGCATTCCCTGGGAGCGCATGACGCTGAGTCAGGCAAACATGCTGATTATCATCGGCTACTTGATCCAAAATGCGGTATTGCGCGCCAACCGGTATCTGGATGCGCTGGAACAGCAGCGCTACCTGCAAGGCACAAAAGTGCTGGAGGCGGATGCATTTGAATCTCTGGCAAAAGCATATGTGACAGCGAAAAATAAAGGGCTTACGGAGTGTACGATTCTGGAAATCGAGCATGGCGGAAGGAATCTTGAGCAATGCGGCGATGAATTGTCCAAATTGATGCGCCAGAGTGATTACATAGGAAAATTATCGGATGGAAAGCTTTATGCGCTGTTGTCCAATACAGACAGTAATGACGCGGATTTTGTTATCCGGCGTTTTGCGAACACCGGCTATAAAAGTGTGATTCGGGAGGATATAGGGCTATGACGATGAAGGAAATTTTCTTCTGCTGTATCCTTCTGGCAAATGCGTTGATTTCTCTGGTGTATCTGGTGTTTGGCCTTTTGCATGTCAGGCGGTGCGAGGCCGCAGAGACAGAGGAAGAGAACGATACGAAAACGGACACGACAGAAAAAGAAGAAAAGACAGAAAAGGCCGATAAAGAAGAGACAGGCAAAGAAGAACAGGAAGAAGAGCAGCCGCAAAAAGACGGCAGGATGGTATATGTCATGAAGTTTGTGATTATGCTGCTCTGTCCGGTGGCGGGTCTGATTTTCTTTGGCGTAGGGCATCTTCTGTTTCGGTTTGTGTTCCGGCAGGACGTGCATCTGGAAGATGTTATTTTCAGTAAGGAGCGTGTTCGCACGAACGAACGTGCGGATGAGGAGCGGGAGAGGAACATCGCGCCTCTGGAAGAAGCGCTGGCAGTCAGTGACAAAGAGAGCTTGCGTGGACTGATGCTGAATGTCATCCGTGGGGACGTCCACAATTCGCTGGCGGCGATTTCACTTGCGCTCAACAGTCAGGACTCGGAAACTTCGCATTATGCAGCCTCTGTCCTGCAGGATGAGTTAAATGACTTCCGCGGCAATGTGCAGAAGATATGGCGGGAGATTGAGAATGAGGAAGAAGATGAGACGGACTGTGAGTATTATCTGATTCCTTATATGAATGGAATGCTGGAACAAAAGGTCTTTACTGATTTGGAACAGCAGAATATGGTCAGGAAGTTTGTGGAAACGGGGGAAATCCTCTTTCGAAAGGCTCCGCATCGGTTTACAAGCCAGTATTATGAGTGGATTTGCCTGCGCCTGCTGGACATCAGGGATTTTGAGACTATGGAAACATGGTGCCTGCGGGCGGCGCAGCAGTATCCGGAAGAGCTTTCCAGTTATACGTGTAAGCTCAAACTGTATTTTACGGCGGAGAATAAGGAGAAATTCTTCGAGACGTTAGAGGCATTGAAACAATCCAGTATTGTAATCGACAAGGAGACGTTGGCGTTGATTCGTACATTTGGTTAGGAGGTGATGGCAGTGTCGATGGAAGTTTTGACAATTTTACAGGTAATTGGCATCCTGGCGGCATATCTTACGATGACATTTGTCCTTCCGTCGGTGCTGCTGTATCGTAAAATTCAGAATCTAAGATTCTGCGAACGGTTTATGACATATCAGATGGTCGGGAATTTCTATATGATGAATCTGGTATCTGTTCTGGAGCTTTTGCATATTTCAAATCGCGTGACATTGATTCTTTTTACCATTATCCCGTGGGCGGCGATTTATGTAGCCCTCCATAAAAAGAAGCCGATAGATATGCTGCATGAGGGCTTTGATTACCTGGAGCGGCTTGCAGGCGGGCAGTTTGGCGTCCGGCTGTTTCTGCGGCGTGTCCGGGGAGAGATCTGGAAATTCTTAAAAAGAGCGGTGCGCGCCCTGTTTCGGCATCTTCGCGGAAATATCATTGACATACTCCTGATCGCAGCGCTGACGGCAGGGTTGTGTTATGTATACGGCACAAATCTTTTGGAATATTTTGGCTATTGCGAGTCTGATTTGCCGGTGCATAACTATTGGGTAAATTATCTTGGGAAGAACCAGATGTTTGTCGCGGGCGTCTATCCGTTTGGCTTTCATTGCGTGATCTATTATCTGCACGAGGTATTTGCCATACCCACGTATGTTCTGTTCCGGGTATTCTGTTTTGTGCAGAACCTGATGATCCATTATATGCTGCTGGCGTTTATCAAATATTGCTGTAAGTCGAAGTATGCCCCGTACGCAGGCGTGTTCGCCTATGTATTTCTGGGGATTTTCGGAGAAAATACATATATCCGTTATTTCAGTACGCTGCCGCAGGAATTTGGCATGATTTTTATCCTGCCATCCATTTATTTCCTGTTTGCCTTTTTTGAAAAGAAAAAGAAGAGGGAAATGGACGAAATAAACGCCAAAGCAGAGGCGGAAACGGCGGCGGGAGAGGAAGAAATGATGCCTTTGAGCGAAGAGAGCCTGATCCGTATTGAGGAAGACGGGATTGTCAAGACAGAACTAAAGCTAGAAGGCGAAGAGCTGGTCAAAACAGAGGTGAAGGTTCAAAAAGAAAAGCCGGTGAAAAAGAAAAGGAAGATTCCCAGGGAAGAGTTCTGGATCCTGGCGGGATTTGCCATCAGTTTTGGCATGACGTTATCCGCTCATTTTTACGATACAATGATTGCCGGGCTGTTATGCGTCGGCGTTGCCTGCGGTTACTTTTTCCGCCTGTTCCGGCCAAAATATTTCGGTAAAGTCATGCTTGCAGGAATTATCTCCATTGTGATTGCAATTTTGCCGATGGTGATTGCGTTTTTGATGGGTACGCCGCTGCAGGGGTCTCTGGGATGGGGCATGAAGGTAATTTCCGGAGAAAATAACAAAGAGGTAGTACAGACCGTACCGGCGCAGGATGATTCTGAAGAGTCAGAAGAAGACGCGGCAGCGGGCGGGCAGAATGGAGCGGATCAGACAACAGGCAATGCAGATGGTGAGGCAGCCTTGGATGGAACGAATGCATCGGCTGGACAGAATGTCGTCATCCATCAGAAATCATTCCCTGAAAAAATCATATCCAAACTCCAGTCGGCAATGGCGGCTTTTTGGGATGCGATGAGAATTTATATCATTTTGGACAGTTATCCGCTCTTTCAGATGCTGCTGGTAGGCTCCATTGCGTTCCTTGCGGTGATATCGCTGTTGTTCTTTGCCACACGGCAGACAGATTATGCGGCGAGATGCCTTTCGCTATCTGCCGGAATGGTAGCGCTCTCCATATTGCAGGCGTCTTCCCGGCTGGGGCTGCCGACGCTTATGGATGCTATTCGGACATGCATCTTTTATGCATATGTGCTTGCGGCGGTGTGGAGCCTGTGCGTGGACAGCGTATTGCAGCTCTTGCTTGGCTGGTTTAAGAAAAAATGGATTTTGCATACGGTTTCGCTGGCGGCGCTGGCGGCAGTCGTCATATCCTGCTACCAGCAGGGCTGGTTTCGTACCCCGCCGGTACGCCAGGCATTGCAGACCAATGAGGCGATCCTCTGTCTGACAAATATCATACACGACAATAAAGATTTTACCTGGACAATCTGTTCTGCCAACGACGAACTGCGCATGGGGGAAGATTACGGGTATCATCATGAGGTGCATACTTTCCTGAAGGACCTGGAGCGCAAGGGAAGAACGCATTCCATTACGATTCCGACGTCAAAGGTTTATTTTTTCATAGAAAAGATACCGATTATGTACGGCAGGGCATACCGGGGCGATGAGCCAAAGATAGACAAGCTGTATGCGGATGAGCCGTTACCGGCCAGCTCCGGGATATTTATGTACCAGGGCGTGAACCGCCTGATTGAGATGTCAAAACTTTACGAGTGGGCGCAGGAGTTTGCAAAGCTGTATCCTACGGATGTGAAAGTATATTACGAGTCTGATAATTTTGTGTGTTATTGTGTAGAACAGGATTTATACCGGCCATTTAATTTTGCGATAGACGTAGGAGAGTAATGGCGCAGTGGTGGAGGTTTTCGTATGGTTTCCCGTAGAAACTTTTTTGCCATCACGCTGATTATGCTGGTGGTAGTGTTTATGTTCCTGGTTCCGGAGGTTGTCAAAACCCGGGTGAACAATTATGGGCAAAATGAATATGAGGATTCGGCGGCGACCGGATTTACGAGCACGTCTGTTTGCATCGTTTCAGAGGACGACGCCATTGACAGCAGCAGGTATGTGGTCTATATCGGGGACGAAGAGGACGATGCTACCGGTAACGTGGTGAAACAGTGGGCCATTTACAGCAAACGCCGGCTGCAAAGCTTTCGTTCTGTGAAACAGTTTCAGCCGGACAGACGAAATCTGCCGGAGGCGGTTTTAGTTGACAGCGCATACCTGAATATGAGAGAGGATATTTCCGTGCTGGCAGGCTATACGGATCTGGGTGTGAACTTAATCTTCTGTAACCTTCCGGATGTCACGGAAGTCTCCAAAAATCCCAAACTGAGGCAGGTTCTGGGAATCAATGCGGTGATTCGTGAGCGTATTAAAGTCGAGGGCATTCGGTTGATGGATGGATTTCTGCTGGGAGGCATCAAAGAGTATATCCTTGACGAGACGATGGAAAAGACGCAGCAGGATATGGATCTGGTGATGCCCTGGTACCGCATCTCCGGCGGTGCCAAGATGTATATGCATGGGATGATGAAAGACGAGGAGATGGAAAAGTATTACATGATGCCTGAGGGGGATCTGATTACGAAGAATCAGAATCTTCCGGCGGTGGTATGGCGTAATAAATACCGCAATGCCATGGCGTTTGCGGTGAATGCGGATTATTTGTCCGGAAATGAAGGCATTGGAATTTTGAGCGCTATGATGCTGGAGATGAAAGATTACGACATTTATCCGGTGATCAATGCGCAGAATATGGTGATTCTTAACTTTCCGGATCTGGCAGACGAGAACCAGGCGGAACTTATGAAACGGTACAGCCAGCCCCTGGAGGCCGTTTACCGTGATATTGTGTGGCCGGGACTGGTATCGGTTGCACAGCAGAACGATTATAAGATGACTTGTATGCTAACGCCGCAGATGGATTATGAGGATGATGTAAAACCGGAAGAAAATGTGCTGGTTTACTATATGAAACGCTTTCAGGAGCAGAATATTGAGGCGGGATTCTCCGGGACGCATACAGAAGGAACGGACCTTTCCAAAAAACTGGATCAGGATATGCGTTTCTTAAAAAAGGTGACGCCGGATTATTCGATTTTATCATTTTATCAGGGCAATATGAAAGATGAGGAGGTCGAAGATGCCTTAAAACGTGACCAGCTGGATCAGGTGCGTACGGTCTTTACCGATTATGAGAAGTCCCAGCCGCTTGTGTCCTACGAGTGGGATTCAGTTTTAAAGCAGAGCGGCATCAGTGATGGCTACAGCCATACATTCAGTGAAAACCTGCGCATGATGAGCATCCAGACCGCGTTGGGATATTCCAATATCCAGATTGATGTGAATCCGATTGCACATCCTGTCGATGATGAGGATTCCTGGGAAAAACTGTCGCGGAAATTCGCCGGGAACACAAGCACCTATTGGAGGAGATTTCGCAAGTTTGCGAAAACCACGCTTGCCGAGAGCAATGCGCGTATCCGGAGATTTCTGGCGCTGGATTATCAGCAGGAACGTAAAGGGAATGTAATTTCGATGAAAATTTCTCATTTTGAGAAAGAGGCTTATTTTATTCTCAGGACGCACGGGGAGGATATCATACAGGCAACCGGCGCGGAGTTTGAGAAGATAGAGGACGGTGCGTTTCTGATTACGGCGACAGACGATAATGTGAAACTGGAGCTGGAAGAGGCGCAGGACAGATATTATTATTTTGCAGAAGATGGATTCTAAAAGCTACGCAGGGTTTTGTTTTCTGGATAAATGAATGGAGTAGGAGTTTGGTGTAAATGGCAGGATATTTAAAAGTCTGCATAGTGGCAGAGGGATGTTATCCATATGTGGTAGGCGGTGTGTCCAGTTGGATTCACAGCCTGATCAATTCCTTCCCGGAGACAGAGTTCATATTGCTGACGATTGTGGCGAACCGCTCATTTCGGGGGAAATTCGTATACGATTTGCCGGAAAATCTTATCGAAGTGCATGAACTGTATCTGGAGGATGACGACTGGTGTGATAACAGAAAAAAGAAATCCCTGAAATTGGATGAAAAAGAATATAATGCCATCCGTAGCCTGGTGTTGAATCAAAAAATTGACTGGGACACCCTGTTTCGGTTTTTCCGCAAGCCAAACCTGTCCTTGAACGAGCTTTTGATGGGGCCGGATTTCTTTCACATTGTCATGGACTGTTATAACCTGAAGTACAATCAGGTGGTGTTTTCGGATTTCCTGTGGACGATGCGTTCCATCTACCTGCCGTTGTTCCATACGCTGTTGATGGATGTGCCGAAGGCGGATTTATACCATTGTGTGGCGACCGGATATGCGGGAGTGCTTGGCAGCATGGCGCATTATTTCCACGGCAGCCGTCTGTTGATTTCGGAACATGGAATATACACCAGAGAGCGGGAGGAGGAACTGATCAAGGCCAAATGGGTCAGGGGCATCTATAAGAATATCTGGATTGAGCAGTTTCGTAAGATGTCCAGGCTTGCTTACGATACGGCGGATTTGGTGACGAGCCTGTATGAACATGCCAGGGAGCTGCAGATTGAGCTGGGGTGTCCGCAGGGCAAGACGATTGTGACTCCAAATGGCATCAATATTGAAGGCTTTGACCATTTGACGCCCAAACAGGCGGAGGATGAGGAGTTTATCAATATCGGCGCTGTGTTAAGGGTGACGCCCATCAAAGACGTAAAGACCATGATACAGGCGTTTGCCTACGCAAAGTCCAGGCAGCCGAGGCTGAAACTATGGATTATGGGCCCGTATGATGAGGATAAGGAATACGCGCAGGAATGTTTTGACTTGGTGGAGGCCATGCAGATTAAGGACATTGTCTTTACCGGAAGAATCAATGTGAAAGATTATCTGGGGCGTATGGACATGACGATCCTCACCAGCATCAGCGAGGGGCAGCCGCTTACAATCCTCGAGAGCTATGCCGCGCACAAGCCGGTGATTGCCACGGATGTGGGGAATTGCCGGGGGCTGATTTACGGGGAAGGAGACGATTTCGGAGAAGCCGGGATTCTCACCCATATTATGAATATTGAGGAGATATCCTATGCGATCCTGGAGCTGGCAAATAATTCGGAGCGGCGGATACGGATGGGTGAAAACGGCTATCGACGGCTGATGCAGAGATATAAGCTTTCCGATATGAAGAAAACATACAGCCAGATTTATACGGATTTTGAGGACCGCATGATGGGAGGCTGGGAAGATCCGGACGAAGAGCCAGTGGAAAGCCGGGCAGATGTGAACGAGGAGCCAGTGGAAAGCCGGACAGATGTGAACGAGGAGCCGGTGGAAAACTGGGCGGATCTGGATGGAGAGTCTCTGGATGGCTGGGCGGATCTGGATGGAGAGTCTCTGGATGGCTGGGCGGATCTGGACGGAGAGTCTCTGGATGGCTGGGCGGATCTGGACGGAGAGTCTCTGGACGGCTGGGCGGATTCGTAACAGGCGATGAGAAATTGAGAAAGGCATGGTTATTGCTATGGCAGGAATTGGAGTAAGGCTGAATCAGATTTTTGAAAAAAATACGCTGGTAGCGGATTTGATAGGTTTCGGATATAGCGCAGTCGTAACGGTAGCGCCGATGTTTCTGGTAATCGGCAATATCGTTTTGATGGGGGAATCGCTGGAACTTGCAAAGGTGTCTTATGCGCCGCGGCAGCTGATGTCCTGTACAATTTTATATATGTTTATCTTTTCGCTGCTTACCACGGCGCCTTTTAGCTCCGTGCTTTCAAGATATATGTCGGATGTAATCTTTGAGGAGCGTTATGAGGATATTCTACCCTGTTTTTATATTGGACTCTTTTTGAATGTCATATTGAGCAGCCTTTTGGGGATTCCGTTTTGTATTTACGAGGTTCTTGTAGGGAAGGTCGGCGTATTGTATGTATTTACCGGATTTTGCGGCTATATGGCGTGTGTGCTGGTATTTTATTCGCTCAAATATTTGCAGATTTGCAAGGATTACAAGAAAATTACGATATTCTTCTTCGTAGGAATGGCGTCGTCTTATGTTGTTTCATTGCTTTTGGTGCATCTGTGTTCTGTTCCGGTGACAGACGCCATGCTGGTGTCCATTACAGGGGGATTTCTGCTGATCGCCTGTGAAGAGATTGCCATGATCAAACGGTATTTTAAGAACAACAGCGGGCGGTACAAACCGGTTTTGAAATATTTTAAAAAGTTCTGGATGCTTGTCTTAACGGATATCTTCTATACAGTGGGGTTGTTTTCCCATAATTTTGTGTTCTGGACAACCGGTATTCAGATGATTGTGGCAGACACTTTTATCTGCGCGCCGTCCTATGATATGGCAAGCTGCCTGGCAATGTTTACGAATATTTCCTCTACGGTGATTTTGATTTCAAGACTGGAAATGCATTTCCGTGAAAAATACAAAGGGTATTCGGAGGCGGTAATTGGAGGCCGGGCCGTGGATATCCGCAATGCGCAGAAACGGATGTTCCGGCAGCTTGCGGCGGAATTGATGAACCTTGTGCGCATACAATTTATTATATCCATCTGTATTTTCCTGATTTGCGTAGTCATGTTGCCGCAATATGGATTTTCCGGGCTTGTGATGCAGATTTATCCATGCCTTGCCGCGGGTTATTTTATTCTGTTTCTGATGTATTCTGCAATCATCTTTTTACATTATTACAACGACCTGGCGGGGGCGCTGATCACGTCGATTGTTTTTGTTGTGGTTACGCTGGGCGTAAGCCTTTATGCCGTGGATCTTTCCGAAACATGGTATGGAATAGGCGTTGTTGCAGGCTCACTGCTTGCCTGGGGGGTTGCCTATTACAGGCTCCGCTGGGTGGAGAGGCATCTGGATGAACATATTTTCTGCAGGGGAATGCTGATTGATTATGGAAGCGGGGACAAACTATCCTCGAAGGTATACGATGTGCGTGAAGAAAAGAGAAAAGAAAGGACCGTGGAGCAATGATGGCGAATATCTTATGTATGTTGGTTATTATAGAAGGAATTGTGCTGCTGATTGTAGATTTCATTTCTTTTGTCTATCAGAAGATTACGGTAGGGATTGAGCTTTGCTGGAGCGCGTTTGCAGTCGTGCTCATCTTGCTTGGGATCGTGCCTGGATTGTCGGACTGGAGCAGGGTCGTTCCTATAGAAGCGGTTCCGGCGTTCATTCTTATCAATCTTGCCGTCATATTCAGTTTTTTTTACCTGAGCTGCGCTATTTCACAGTTGCTGCGCAAGAATCAGGAACTTGCCATGCATGTGTCGCTGATCAATCAGGAAAATGAGATTATTTTGCAGAAATTAAAAGAAAGCCTGTCGGACAAAGGGGAAAAGGAATAGGATGAAGAAGAAACTTTTATTTGTCATTAATACCTTAGGACGTGCAGGGGCGGAAATGGCAATGCTCGAATTGATGCGCCGGCTTCCGGAAGAGGAATACGAGATTTCGCTCTATGTAATTTTGGGGCAGGGAGAACTGGTACGCGAGCTGCCCGGACATGTGAAAGTCTTAAACCGTACCTATCGAGATACATCCGTGTTGTCAGAGCGTGGACGCCACCATATTCAAAAGACCGTTATCCATAGTTTTTTCCGCAATGGAAGATGGTTTCGTAAGCTTTATTACCTGATGACGGTTGTTCTGGAAATGAGAAAACGAAAGAAACTGCAGCTTGATAAACTGCTGTGGCGTATGCTTTCCGACGGCGGGGAATTTCCCAGAGAGGAATATGACCTTGCAATTGCCTATCTGGAGGGCGGCGCGACATATTTTACCGCAGATCACGTCAGGGCAAAGAAAAAAGCGGCGTTTGTACATATTGATTATGAAAATGCCGGGTACACCCGGAGGATGGATAAGAACTGTTACGCATCGTTTGACCGGATTTTTGCAGTGTCGGAGGAAGTGCGGACGTCATTTTTGCAGGTATATCCGGAGTGGGAGGCCAAGACAGGCGTGTTCCACAATATTATCAACCGGGAGCGAATTTCCAGGCTTGCCGGGCTGCCGGGTGGATTTTCAGATTCCTTTGCCGGCGTACGGCTGCTTACGGTAGGGCGGTTGACATATCAGAAAGCATATGATGTGGCGATTGAGGCCATGAAACTGATCAAAGATGCGGGGTATCAGGCGCGCTGGTATGTGCTGGGGGAAGGCAATCAGCGGGAAGTCCTGGAAAAGCAGATTAAAAGCCTGGGTCTGGAACGGGATTTTAAATTGTTGGGAGCAGTGGAAAATCCTTATCCGTATTACCGGCAATGTGATATCTATGTACACGCTACGCGCTTTGAAGGCAAGAGCATTGCCGTTCAGGAAGCACAGGTTCTAGGGTGTTCCATTGTGGCATCCGATTGTAATGGGAACCGGGAGCAGATTGAAGACGGGATCGACGGCATACTCTGCGGATTTTCTGCAAAGGGCATTTCCAACAGTATCATAGCCCTGATCGATGATATGTCAAAAAGAGAACGCCTGGGGCGTGCAGCCGCCGAAAAACAGACGGACAATGCACAGGAATTTCAAATGCTGCTGGATTTGTTAAAATAGTGAAATGGTCACGGGGGATCATAAAGATGGCAGTGCATTATGGAGGAGGGAAAGCAGCGTTATGGATGGGAGAGAACAGAAAGAGGTTTTGATAATCATTCCGGCTTACAATGAGGAAAAGAATATTATTAATGTGCTCGAAAAACTGGAAGAGCCGGAGGTTCGGCAGTTCGCGGACGTGTTGGTTATGAACGACGCTTCCAAGGATGCGACGAACTGGATTGTAAAGGATCGGAAACACGCGTTGGTGACGCATGTGTTTAATCTGGGATATGGAAGCGCCTTGCAGCTTGGTTATAAATATGCCATCCGGCGCGATTACAGGTATGTGATTCAGATGGATGCGGATGGGCAGCATGACGTCTGCAATGTCGCGGAGATTTACCGGCAGCTGAAGACGAAAGGCGAAGATGGGAAGACGCCGGATATTGTACTTGCCTCCCGTTTTATGCCGGGAAGTTCCGATTACGAGACGACGGCTGTTAAAAAATTTGCCTACCGGTTGTTTCGTGTTATGATACGGATGGCGACCGGGCGCACAATTGCGGATCCGACAACCGGATTGCAGGGATTGAACAGAAGGACCGTGCTGTATTATTCCCAGTACGGCCATTTTGATGATAAGTATCCGGACGCCAATATGGTAATGCAGATGCTTTTGCTCGGATTTCGGATACGCGAGATTCCGGCGGTTATGCATCCGAGAACCAGGGGATTCAGTATGCATTCCGGGTGGAAACCCGCCCTGTATATGTTCCGTATGTTCTTCTCTATTTTGGCGGTAATCTTCCGCGTGAAGGTATTTAAAATAGAAACTGAGGAAAAGTTGTCAAATGAGCTTTATAAGAAAGAGGAAGCACGTTCAATTTAAGCCGGAAATCCTGGAAGAAAGCACGATGTATTTGCAGAATCCGTCCTGTGGCTGGTATCACATATACCCGTTTGCGATAGAGGAAAAGCAGGATTTTGAAGAGTTATACTGGTGCCTGCACGCAGAGGAACGCATTGTGCTGGCGCTGATAGATATCGGTGCATTCCGTGGGGAGGAGCTTTCCGGGGAGGCGCTTTGCAATCTTTCGGACATTCTGGAGTTCTTTGAAAAGCATGACAGAGAAATTATCCTGCGCATTACCTATGACAGGGATGGGCGGGGGATGGAGCATGAACCGGATTTCCTGCAAACGGTAATTGGCCATATGCGGCAGCTGGGAGCAGTCATTTGCGCTCACAGGGAGCAGATTTTAGTTGTGCAGGGTATGCTGGTGGGAAGCTGGGGAGAAATGCACGATTCGAAATTTCTGTCGGAGGAACGCTTAAGACAGCTGATGCAGGTGTGGCGGGAAGCGCTGGGGGATATTCCCCTTGCCGTACGCACGCCGCAGCAATGGCGTCTGCTGCATTCGGAGAAAAAGGCGGGATGTTGTGAGAAGACGGGATTGTTTAACGACGGGATGTTCGGTTCTATGGATGATCTGGGGACGTATGGCTGCCAGAGCAGGGCAAAAAGCGGATGGGGCGGCAAATGGTGCAGGGAAGAGGAGCTGGATTTTATCGGAACTTTCGCATCCCATGTCCCCTATGGCGGAGAGGCGGTAGCAGGCTCTCTGGAATTATCATTTCAGGAACTGGTCAGAGAGATGCGATGTACAAAAGCCTGTTATCTGAACTGTGTTCATGATGAAAAACGCCTGCAGCAATGGAGGGATACGCGGTGTGGCGAGCCGGGCGTCTGGCAGCAGAAGAGTATTTTTGAATATATCGGATGCCATCTTGGATACCGCTTTGTTGTGAGGGATGTCAAACTGGAGAAGAAAAAGCAGGTATCACTGAAAATCTGTATAGAAAATACGGGATTTTGTGCGTTAAGGGAAGACGTGGAATTTGTGGTTAGCCTGGCGGATCAAACGTGTTGTATTCTGCTGGAGCAATCCTGTAGCATACAGCCGCAGGAACGGGTGGAAATTACGGCAGTCCTGCCGGAGAGGATGGCTGCCGCAACCGGTGATGTTTTCCTGGAAATGCGCAGAAAGCGGGACAGGCACCCCTTGTATTTTGCCAACACGCCGTCGGAAGATGGAAGGATAAGGCTGGGGACTTATTGGCTTTGAACTGTTTGGCTTTGAACCGTGAAGGAACCAATAGAATAACCGTGGCTGGAAACAGGAATATCGTTGGCCAGTCCGATATTTCGGTGTGTCTTTGGATCATAGAGCCGGTAATAAATGCGGTAAGTGCCGTTTTGGTAAGTGCGGACGTCGAGCGGAACACTCCATGTTGTCTCTTCGCCGCTTTTCCAGAAACGCGCGTCCGTGCGGATCGGTATGGTGTCGCAGACACGGCCGTCCCCGTCAACTATGGTCATCATGGAGATAAAGGGGCGGTAGGTAACAGAGAAACCGCTGTTTTCGACCGTCACGGAAAGGGAAGCTTTTGCGTCGCGGATAGCGTCGAAGGAGCAGGCGGAGGAACGGATGGCATAGCGGTATCCGAGATGTTCTCCGATATAGGAATAACCGTCGGCGCCGTCAAAGCAGTCCGATGCGTTGTAGCTGGAGTTTCGCCATTTGTCCAGCACTGCCAGGTCATAGCCGCAGTCAAGGTAAGAGACGTGCATATCCCTCAAATCTGCCAATGCGTTGGGAAAATCATTGTATTCGTTGTCCAGCACAACCTCGCCGCCGTTTGGTACATAATTGCAGAGCACGTTCTGAAAGGCAATCTCCTCCGTACGGGTACCCTTGCCCGTGAAATCTTCTGTGATGGAAAAAGGCTGTTCTCCATAGGTGCCGAGGTCGCTTTCGGAGCCCAGCATTCCATCGTTGAACAGGCCGGTTCTGGCTGAGATTTTGCCGGAAAAAGCGTCTTCTGAGGAGAGCGGCTCACTGGAACGGCTGACAATGCGGTAATGTTCCGGAGTCCGTACAGACAGATAGATGGCAGGGTCAATGATGGAATCAAGGTGTGTGGCAAGTTCACGCATATGTTCCAGGGACATATAGTTAGAATTATTCATTTCTCCGCAGTTTCCCACATAGATCCCTTGCATCAGAAATACGCAGTTTGCGAACCTGTTGACAATCTCCCCGGTCTGCTCCATATGGCGTTTGATGATGGAAATGTCCTGCGGCTCCGTTTCCTTTGCCTTGCCGTTCCAGTCGTACAGAAAACGCAGAATAAGCTGTCTGCCGGCGTTTTCCCAGGCAAGGAGGATGGATTCTAACTGGGACAGCCCGGCGGGACTGATCTCGGAAGCTGCATAGCCCCGGAGGTTGATTTCCAGAAGGACAAGCTGGTTGGAATCTTTGGCGATCGTTTCTTCTATCTGCGTCAAATTGACTGGCGCAGAATCGGAAAGCGCGTAGCCGTAAATATGGTACCAGCCCCGGTAAGGGTTGTTCAGCGGGCGGTTGGATGGGACATATTCTTCCGGCTGGTAGGTAATCGTATAGCATTCCCGGGATGCAAACAGGTAAGTTCCGATGTTTGCATCAGTAAAAAGGGATAATATCATGCAGGGGATGACAAGCAGGATAAAATTTTTCATTGTATACCTCACATTTTTAATCTATTATAACATAGTGGAGGAAGGATTGGAATTATGCCGAAAAATAAAATTGATTTTGTCATAACATGGGTAGATGGCGGTGACGCGGCATGGCAGCGGGAGAAATGCAGATACGATGCAACGGCCAGCAGTGACGATACGGACGAGCGTTACCGCGACTGGGATAATTTAAGGTACTGGTTCCGGGGTGTGGAAAAATTTGCGCCATGGGTTCATAAAATACATTTTATTACCTGGGGGCATTTGCCGCAGTGGCTTGACCCCGCACATCCCAAATTAAATATCGTGTACCATGAAGATTATATCCCCGGAGAATATCTGCCAACCTTCAATTCGCACACCATTGAATGGAACATGCACCGGATTCAGGGGCTGGCGGAGCAGTTTGTTTATTTCAACGACGATATCTTCCTGATCGGCGAAATGAAACCGGAAGATTTTTTCAGGGACGGGAAACCGTGCGATATGCTGGCGTTTCAGCCGGTGATTGCAAATCCGGAAAATCCGGTGATGTCCCATATTTATATGAATAATTCGCTGGTGCTGTCCAAATATTTTAAAAAACGGGAGAATGTAAAAAAGCAGCCGCGCGCTTATTTTAAGATTGGTTATCCGTTTTTGTATTTCGGCTATAACCTGTTGGAGCTGATGTTCCCGCAGTATACGGGTTTTTATACGGTACATGGGGCCTCGCCGTTTTTGAAGGAGACGTATCAGACGCTCTGGAAGAAAGAAACCATGGTATTGGACCAGACCTGCCGCCATCGCTTTCGAAACCAGGCGGACGTCAGCCAGTACCTTGCGCGGGAGTGGCAGAAACTGAGCGGCAATTTTCATCCGGGGAATATCACGAAGCATTTTCGCTATTTCAATTTGCAGAGCGACAATCCGCGGCTTGTGGAAACGATTTGTAAGAGGAAGGCGCGGATAATCTGTGCCAATGACGCGAATAAGCCGATTGATTTCCTGCGGGCCAGACAACAGATTACCGAGGCATTTGAGAAGATTTTGCCGGAGAAATCAAAATTTGAGAAAAGTTAAGGATTCTTTTATGGAAACAAAGACCAGAACGGAATATTCCGCACGAAATACGACGGTAGCGCTTTTGTCGCGCATGACGGCCATCCTTATGGGATATATGTTGAGAGTTGTGTTTACACATACGCTGAGTGAGAGCTATGTTGGGGTAAACGGGCTTTTTGCCGATATTATACAGGTATTGTCCTTGTCGGAAATGGGCGTGGGAACGGCGATTACGTTTGCGCTTTACCGCCCGATTGCCGAGGGGGATAAAGAAAAACAGAAATCCCTGATTCGCCTGTTTCAGAAATTTTACCGCGGGGTGGCTTTTACGGTTGCGGCGGCGGGGGCTCTGCTGATTCCATTCATGGATGTGATCATCAAGGATTATGGGAATGTGGAACACCTGACGTTCATCTACATTCTGTATCTTGTAAATACGGTTTGTTCTTATCTGCTGATTTATAAAAAAACGCTGATGGACGCGCATCAGCTCTTATATATTGGCACGTTTTACCAGACCATGTCATGGGTGTTGCAGGATATTCTGCAAATATTTGTACTTATCGTCCTGCATGATTTTATCCTGTTTTTGCTGATCAATATTGCGACGACCGTCCTGTGCAATATATGCATTTCCATTCGCGCAGGCAGACTGTACCCCTGGTTAAAAGAGAAACATGTGGTTCCGCTTTCCGATAAGGAAAAGAAAGGAATTTTTTCCAATATCAGGGCAATGCTGATGCACAAGGTTGGAACGGTAATTGTCAATAATACGGATAACCTGTTATTGTCCGCGTTTGTGGGGCTTGTCAGCGTGGGCGGATATTCAAACTACTATCTTGTGATAGGATCCGTGAGGCAGATGTTGAACCAAGTGTACCAGGGGATTACGGCAAGTGTTGGAAATCTGGGCGTAACAGAGGAGGAAGGGCATATCCGGCAGGTGTTTGAGGCGGTATTCTTTCTGGGGCAGTGGATGTACGGATTTGCCTTTATCTGTCTGTATGAGCTGTTGAACCCTTTCATTGAAATCAGTTTTGGCCGGCAGTATGTGTTCCCCAAGGTGACAGTCTTTGTGCTCTGTGTGAATTTTTTTGTCAATGGAATGCGCAATGCAACCCTGACATTCCGTGATTCCATGGGATTGTTCTGGTATGACAGGCACAAGGCGATTGCAGAGGCGCTGTTAAATCTGGGTCTGTCTCTTGCGTTGGTGAACTGGATAGGTATGACGGGCGTTTTTTTGGGGACATTCTTTAGTATGGCGCTGACTTCTGTCTGGGTTGAGCCTTACGTATTATACAAACATGGATTTCATAAATCCTGTTCGGGTTATTTTATCCGTTATCTTATCTATACAGCAGTAATCGGCGTCGGCTGGTATATGACGGATTTGTTATGCAGGGGCTTGCCGGCGCTTTCCATTTGCACGCCCTGGCAGACATTGGCAGGAAGGCTTGTCCTGTGTGTTTTGGTGCCCAATATCTGGTTTCTTCTGGTCTATGCGAGGACGAAAGAGTTTCGTTTTCTGTGGAAGAAGGCAGATTCATTGATAAAGAGAAGAAGGAGGAATTGCATTGAGCGTTAATACAGAAACAATATTGCTGAAACGTTTGAGAAAGTCGTTAAATCCAATAGAAAGGAAGGAGGAGGTGCTGGAGCCGCCCGGCAAATGTGATTTGCGCGGGCTGCTGGAAATTGCGAAAAAACATGCCGTTCTGCCATTGCTTTTTGATGCGTATGAGGGTGAGAAAGGAATTCCTGCGGAATTCGGACAGGTGTTGAGCAGTTTTGCCGCCACGACGGTTCGCTCCAATTACCGCCTGTTGTTTCTCACCAAATATGTGACACACATATTGCAGGAGCAAGGGATTCGTGCGATCGTCCTCAAAGGAGCCGCCACAGCTTCTTATTACCCGTCCCCGGAACTGCGGAAGTCCGGAGATGTGGATATTTTGGTTTCGCGGCAGGAAACCTTCCTGCGTGCTGTGGAGATTCTCAAAAAGGAAGGATTTACAGAGCGCAAAGAGCAGGATGCGCTTCATCATATGGAACTTGTCAATGAGGAAGGTATCTGCGTGGAAGTCCACAGTATACTGGCGGAACCTTTTGAGAGCAGGAAGATGAACCATTTTCTGGAAACACTGCTTCCGGCTTATGAACAGCATGTGACAGTAAATGATTCCTGGGGGATTTCCTTTTATCAGCCGGAGGATGCGTACCACGCGTTTTACCTGGTGATTCACATGCTGCAGCATTTCCTGCGGGCAGGGTTTGGGCTCAAGTATCTATGCGACTGGGTGGTATTTTGGAACCGTGAAGTCGATGAGAGGGAAAAAGAAACTTTCCTGCACCTGGTTAAAGAAAGCGGGACAGAAGGCTTTGTCAGTGTTCTGACGGAAACCTGCGTGAAATATCTGGGACTCAAACGAAAGAACGTGGCGTTTCTGCTGAAAGGTTTTGAAGGCAGGGAGCTGGCAGATGATTTCATGAAAGATATTTTCGCCTCCGGGGAATTTGGACATGACAAGCGGCAGCGCATGGTTGCCATGCGGGGGACGGGAATTAGCGCATATATCCGGGAGTTCCATCACCAGATGCATCTGAATTACCCGAAAGCCGGCCGTATATTCCTGCTTTGGCCCGTCTTGTGGGGCATGACGCTTCTTCGTTTTCTTCATAATAACCGTGCCGTGCGGGGCGTAAAAGGGCGGGACATCTTAAAAGAAGCAGGAAAGCGCAGCAGACTGATAAACAAAATGAAGCTGTTTTCATATAAGCAGTAGAAATAGAGCGGTTCCTAAAAACCGCTTACCATTTCATCTATCTCTTTTTCACTTAAGATAATGCATTTCTTATCGCGGATGGCGTAGACGCGCTCGCAGATATGCAGCACAGACGGCCGGTGTGTCGTCACGATGCAGGTGCGCGGGTATTCATCCGACATAATATTCTTCAGAACCTCGCGTTCTGTCGCCACATCCAGAGCAGAAGTAGCCTCATCGAGCAAAAGGATTGGAGAACGGCGCAGCAAGGCCCTTGCGATGGAAAGCCTTTGTGCCTGTCCCTCTGAAAATCCGCCGCCACGCTCTTTGATTTTGCTGTGAATGCCGTCGGGCAGTTTTGCGATAAAATCCCAGGCGCATGACAGTTTCAATGCGTCTATGATTTCTTCGTCCGTAGCATCCGGCTTGACATTGCGCATATTTTCTGCAATGGTACCGGAAAACATGGTATTGCCCTGCGGCACGTAGGAAAAGAGTTTTCGCGTGGAGGGCGTAAGGGGAATCATGTCTGTATGTGAGCCGCCAAGCGTGGCAGAGCCGTTCTGGGAGCGCATCAGCGATAGCATCAGGCGTATCATGGTTGTCTTGCCTTCACCGGACGGGCCGACCAGTGCCACTACTTCGTGCGGGTGTGCTTCCATGGATGCGCCCTGAAATACCTGCGTGCCGTTACTGTAGGCATATTCCAGATCTTTGATGTGCAGGCTGATGCCTTCGTTACGGTGGGATTTTAAAAATTCTTCGACGGCCTCATCCTGGCTGTAGTCTTCCCGTGGCATTTCAATGATGTCCATCAGGCGTCCGGCGGAGGTGGTGAGCCCGATGATTGTGGGGACGAGCGAGGTCAGGTTATGCAGCGTTCCGGTCAATGTGCCGGAAAGGCTTAAAAACATCGTCATGGTACCGTAACTGATGGCGTTGGTAAAGACACGGTAAATGCCCCAGCCATAGGATGCGTAGGAAACCAGCAGCGCGACCGTAGATAAGAGCAGCGAGGTACCCATTGACATTTTCTGGAAATCCAGTTTCATGGTAATGTATTCTTTTTGAAGCTGTTTTAGCCGTGCAACGTACAGGCGGATTAAATCAAATGCCTTAATCGTCTGGATATTCGAGAAGGTCTCCTGGTTGAACCCGGACATTTTAGCCCCCATGGCGGCGCTGCGCTTATTGTTGTTTACCATGCGCTTTAAAAGCGTTTTGGAGAGCAGCAGGCTGACCGGCATACCCAGAAATGCAAATATCGCAAAGGAAGCATCGTAATAGATGACCATTGCAAATGCGCTGATAAAACGAAAAACGTAAATGATAGCGTTTGGTATGAAGTTGAGGATGCCATTGGAGATTGCGGAGGCATCGGAACCCCAGCGCGTCAGGAGGTCTCCGGTATGGTAGGTCGTCAAGGACTCCCAGTCTGTCACAAGGATTTTGGAGAAAATATCCGCTTTGATTTCGGAGTCCACTTTCAGGCTCAGATAGGTGGAGGCGTACTCGGAAATCTGGTTCAGGAAGGTGGTTCCGACGTTGAGCCCGATCATGATGGTAAATGTTTTGACAATCTCTCCGGTCTGATGGCCGGTAATAATATCCACCAGATCTTTGGAGACCAGGCTGGTCAGCAGGGCAACAACGGTTCCGACCATGCCCAGCAGGGTATAGAAGACCATTGTCAGCCAGTAATGCCTGGCATACTGGTAGATCCAGAGTGTTTGTCTGCGCATCTCTCCAAGTCGTCCGGCTTTGATGCGTCCGATATAAAACCTGATTTTCTCTTTCATGGAATAATCCTTTCGTGACGAAAAACAGCGCCACTTGCAATAAGTGACGCTGCCCCCAATACGTAGTTAGCTAAACGTGATGTCGCTTGCGGCTTAGTTGCCATCGCCGCCATTGCCCTGTACATTGACTGTCTTCGTACATGAAATTGTAGAACCAATGCAGGCAATAGATTTGGTGCTTGCTTCGTCGGCAGCTTTCACCCATACCTTGTATGTCATGGTGTCGCCTGACTTGTAAGCGTTTGCGTGTAATTCACGCGTAACGGTAGCGGAAGTGCCGCTGAAAGTACATGGGAACTCAGAATAAGCATCCGTCAGTGCATTGTTAAAGGTGAGAGTGACAGTGGTTGCGGATGAAATATGCTCTACAGCAGTTGAGTGTACGCAACGAATCTCAAATACATGGTGTGAGCCATTCCAGTCCTGTACAGATACAGGGTCAACTGTCCAGCAATCAGCAGCTTCTGTAGCGCCGCTTGCTGCATAAACACCTTCGCTTAAACCGTCATTTACGATTACCATAGGTTTTTCATAACCTTTCATGAAAGAGGCCTCCCTTCGAAAAAATACATTAAAAAAATGGTCTACTATTAAAATACCATATTATATAAGATTAGTAAAGAAAATCTTATATAATAAAGAAAATTTGTGAAATAGTAACGAAAACATACTGTATCTTGTGATTGAAAGTGATAATAAAAATATGATATAATGCAAAATAGCAAAAAAAGACAAGTATGGGAAAAGAGCGATGAAGGAGAGGGATTTATCCAACTGAGGTAGGAATTATAATGAAAAGAAAAAATGCAATCAAAGAACCATTGAGCAATTATATGTAC
This sequence comes from uncultured Lachnospiraceae bacterium, assembly GCA_910587895.1. GTDB lineage: Bacteria > Bacillota > Clostridia > Lachnospirales > Lachnospiraceae > Petralouisia. The sequence goes on along the minus strand of CAJUOE010000130.1, from coordinate 5,199 downwards.
TGGCCATTGTTGTTGACGGTACTGATTATAGCGTTGAATATACCACTATACTATATCAGCAAAAAAGCAGGATTTTGCGTATCCATATTTGCTGTAATATATTTCGTGGTCGAGCTGGGGCTTTATTTGTTATACCGCTCCTCCGTTCGCAAGGAGGCCATCAATTTTGCCACGCAGTACGGAACGGTGCAGAAGAAGCTTCTGGATGAATTTGAGATTCCTTATGCGCTGCTGGAATTTAACAGCAAGATTTTATGGATGAACGAGGCGTTTTCCCGGGCTACGGAGAAGGATAAAAAATATCATAAATCCATCACCAGCATTTTTCCATCCATTACCAGGGAGCTGCTGGAGAAAGAGGAGCAGTCGAAATGCATTCAGATTGAGTGGAGGGATCGAATTTACCGGGCGAACATCAGCAGAATTTATTTTAATACCGAGGATGAGCAGCAACAGGTTGTGGAGCAGGATCTGCCGGAAGAAGGGGTTCCTGAGGCAGAGGTGAAGGATCAGTATATGACGGCCCTCTATCTGTTTGACGAGACGGAGCTGCACCGCCATATCCGTGAGAACAGGGAGCAGCAGCTTGTATCTGCGCAGGTCTGCATTGATAATTACGAGGAGGCGCTTGAGAGCATCGAGGAAGTCAAGCGTTCGCTGTTGGTAGCGTTGGTTGACCGGAAGGTAAGCAAATATTTTTCTGAACGGGACGGCATTATCAAGAAGACAGAAAAAGACAAGTATTTTGTAGTATTTAAGAAAAAGTACCTGGAAGAGCTGATCAAGGATAAATTTAGCATTCTGGAAGGCGTTAAGACGATTAAAGTCGGCAACGAGATGGCGGTGACGCTGAGTATGGGCATCGGTGTCACGGATACCAACTACAATCAGAAACATGAATTTTCCCGGATGGCGATGGAGCTTGCGCTTGGCAGGGGCGGCGACCAGGTCGTTGTTAAGGACGGAGAAAAGATCTCCTATTTCGGCGGAAAATCCAGGCAGATGGAAAAGACCACGCGTGTCAAGGCGCGTGTCAAGGCTCATGCGCTGCGGGAGCTCTTTGCAAGCCGTGAGCAGGTATTTATCATGGGACACAGCATCAGCGACATGGACGCGTTTGGAGCGGCCGTTGGCATTTACTGTGCCGCGCAGGTCATGGGAAAGAAAGCGCACATTGTATTAAATGAGGTAACTTCTTCCCTGCGTCCGATGAAGGAGTGTTTCAGTGAGGACAAGGGTTATCCGGAAGATATGTTTGTGCGCAGTGAGAGAGCCATAGAGATGGTAAACGGCGGAAGCGTGATTGTTGTGGTGGACACAAACCGCCCCAATTATACGGAGTGCCCGGAGCTCTTGCGCATGTCGAAGAATATCGTCGTATTCGACCATCACAGGCAGGGCAGTGAAGTCATTGAAAACGCGGTTCTTTCCTATATTGAGGCGTATGCCTCCTCTACCTGTGAAATGGTAGCGGAAATGTTACAGTATTTTGATGAAAATATACATCTCAAATCAAATGAGGCAGACAGTATTTATGCCGGAATTTTGATTGACACCAACAATTTTATGACCAAGACGGGCGTTCGCACCTTTGAGGCGGCGGCATACCTGAGGCGCTGCGGAGCGGAAGTTACCAGGGTGCGTAAGCTGTTGAGGGATGATATGGCGGCGTATAAGGCGCGTGCGGAGGCGGTACGCCATGCGGAAGTCTATAAGGGCGCGTTTGCCATTTCCATCTGCCCGGCGGACCCGCGCGTGGAGAGCCCCACGATTGCCGGCGCGCAGGCGGCAAATGAATTGTTGAATATTGTAGGAATTAAAGCGTCGTTTGTACTTACCGAGTACAATGACAAAATATATATCAGTTCGCGTTCCATTGATGAGATCAATGTGCAGATCATAATGGAGCGCATGGGCGGCGGCGGCCATCTGAATGTTGCCGGCGCGCAGCTGGAAGGCTGCACCGTATATGAAGCAAAAGGAAAGATTCAGAAAACGCTGGATCAGATGCTGGAGGAAGGAGACCTGGAAGTATGAAAGTAATTTTAATGGAAGACGTAAAAGCGTTGGGAAAGAAAGGCGATATCGTAAAAGTCAGTGACGGTTATGCGAGGAATATGATTTTGCCTAAGAAATTAGGCGTGGAGGCAAATGCAAAGAACCTGAATGATTTGAAGTTAAGGAATCAGCATGAGGAAAAAGTGGCGCAGGAAAATCTTGCGAAGGCAAAGGAGCTGGCAGAAGAAATTGGCAGCAAAGAGGTAACGGTGACGTTAAAGACCGGAGAGGGCGGCAAAACGTTCGGCTCTGTCTCCACAAAGGAGATTGCTGCGGCAGCGAAAGAGCAGATTGATATGGAGCTGGATAAAAAGAAAATGCAGCTTCCGGATGGCGGATTGAAAACGCTGGGCGTACACGAAGTCAAGATTAAATTTCATCCTAAGGTTACCGGTACCCTGAAGGTAAAAGTAACGGAGGAATAGGAGGAAGGCAAATGCGAAGCATTTTTAAGATGCCTTCCGACGATTTGGCAGGTGACGCGAAGCGGCGCGTGCCGATACCGATGGGAGGCTTATAATGGAAGAAGCCCTGATTAAGCGGATTATGCCGAACAATCTGGAAGCAGAGCAGTCGGTGATTGGATCCATGATTATGGACAGGGAGGCAATCATTGTGGCTTCGGAAATATTAGTCCGCGAGGATTTTTATCATCAGCAGTACGGCGTGCTGTTTGAATCCATGGTGGAACTCTTCAATGAGGAGAAACCGGTGGACGTCGTTACGCTCCAGAACCGCCTGAGGGAGAAAGACGTTCCGGCAGAACTCAGCAGCATGGAATTCGTGGGCGAGCTGGTGACGTCAGTTCCGACTTCTGCAAATATCAAATATTATGCCAATATTGTTAAAGAGAAGGCGATGCTGCGCAGGTTGATCAAGGTCAATGAAGAGATTGCCAATCAATGTTATCTGGATCGGGATAATGTGGAAGATATTATGGCGGAGACGGAGAAACAGATATTCAACCTCCTTCAGAATCGTAAAGGCGAGGACTTCGTTCCCATTAAGCAGATTGTCCTGGATACGCTTGAGAGGATTGAGATGGCGTCGAAACTGAAGGGAAATGTGACCGGAATCGCCACAGGATTTATGGATTTGGATTACCGCATGTCAGGAATGCAGCCGTCGGACTTGATTTTGGTGGCGGCGCGTCCTTCTATGGGAAAAACCGCGTTTGTTTTGAATATTGCGCAGTATGTGGCGTTTCACAGCAACCTTGCCACGGCGATCTTCAGCCTGGAGATGTCAAAGGAACAGCTGATGAACCGTCTGTTTGCCCTGGAGGCGAGGGTGGACGCACAGCTGCTTCGTTCCGGAAATCTGGCGGATTCCGACTGGGAGAAACTGATTGAAGGGGCGGGAACGATTGGCAAGTCGAAATTGATCATTGACGACACGCCGGGTATCTCCATATCGGAGCTGCGTTCCAAATGCCGGAAATATAAACTGGAACATGACTTAAAACTGATTATCATTGACTATCTTCAGCTGATGTCCGGTTCTGGAAGGTCGGATTCCAGACAGCAGGAGATATCGGATATTTCCCGTTCTCTGAAAGGGCTGGCAAGGGAATTGAATGTTCCAGTGATTGCATTGTCGCAGTTGAGCCGTCAGGTAGAGCAGAGGCCGGATCACAGGCCCATGCTCTCGGACTTGCGTGAATCGGGAGCGATTGAGCAGGATGCCGATGTGGTAATGTTCATTTACCGCGATGATTACTATAATAAAGACACAGAGGATAAGAATATCGCGGAGATTATTATTGCCAAGCAGAGGAATGGCCCGATTGGAACCGTCAATCTCGTGTGGCTGCCACAGTATACCAAGTTTGTAAATATGGAAAAATAATCAGAACGCTGCGGCGCAGCAAAGTGTGCAATCCTCGGGGGATTGAGGGGCTAGGGGAGCCCCTGTGGGCTTGCCCACTTTGTTCTTGAAAAATATGTCGTTATTTCACGATGAAAAAAGATTGTAAGCGCAGGCATAAATCGTTAAAATAGAAGTAGTGAAAGGGACAAGCTGTCACGTTCCTAATAAAAGGAGGTTGAGAATGTGGAAAATGCACGCTATATGATTTCAGACGCGGCAAATATTGTAAATGTCGAGTCGCACGTCCTGCGGTATTGGGAAGAAGAATTAGAGCTTGCCATCCCACGTAACGAGATGGGACACCGCTATTACACGGAAGAAAATATAGCGCAATTCCAAAAGATAAAAGAATGGAAAGAACAGGGATACCAGTTGAAAGCCATTCGAATGATGATACATAACAGTTCCGGAGGGAACCAGGTTGTCAGGACAAACCATGAATATTCTGAGGCGGAGCCATCCTATCCCGTAAAACATCATAATAATTCCGCTGCAAATACGGTAAAGCTGGAACAATTTCAGATAATGATGACAAATATTGTCCGGCAGGCGATGGAAGACAACAATACCGCCCTCGGAAAAGAGGTTGGCGTACAGGTTGGTGAAAAAGTGCTGAAGGAAATGAACTATCTCATGCGGGAACAGGATGAAGCGGAAGAAGAACGTTTCCGGAAACTGGATGCAGCCATCCGCACACAGCAAAGGGGAAGGAGGTTTGGCAGAAAAAAGAAGGAGAAAGAGAAAAATACTGCAAAAATATTAAAAGAAGAGAAGAAGTTAAATCCGAATTTAACTACATGATAATTATATATTATGAAAAAGGGATGCTGGTTAGCATCTCTTTTTTAGACTGCGGTGTCTCCATTTATGCCAGAGCTTTAACAGGATCAGCCAAAAGAGCAGCCCCAGGATGCCGCCCAGACTGTCGATGCATACATCGGAAAACCTTCCAGCACGCCCAGGTACAAAGAGCTGGTGAAATTCGTCCGTGGCGGCATATCCGGCGGTAAATCCTATTACCGGCAATGCCAGTTTTCTCCCGTTTATCGGATAACAGCTAAGGTGCAGGCATAAAAGGAATGCCAGCAGGGCATATTCGCCCATATGCGCTCCTTTGCGGATGAAAAGCTGCATGGACTCTGCCTGTTCGTATAATTCCGCTTTGCTCTTGTTTAAGCGGAAGAAATTGTTCTGCCATTCTGCTATCCGCAGACCAACGCTGCCGCTGATTTGCGAAGACTGTGTGTGGTTATTTGAAGGAACGGTTAAGCG
>CAJUOE010000129.1 GCA_910587895.1 uncultured Lachnospiraceae bacterium | reverse complement strand
CAGCTCCTTTTCCTCAGAACCCTGAACTTTAAATTCAATAATAATGGCATCGCGGCTGCCGCCATCTCCCGGTACCAAAGCCAGGATTAAATCCATGTTCAATCTCATGCTGGATTATGCGCTTGAATATGAACTGGTAGGCAAAAAAAGCTGAAGTTGACGAATATGTGATTAAGCGGCTTATCGGCCACCGCATCATGGACATAACCGAAAGAACCTATACAGAGCGCGATATTGAATGGATCCGGTCTGAGTTGAAAAAAATGCCGTAGCTCTTGTGGTTACGGCTTTTTTCGTGTCCTTCTCCTACCAAATCCTGTTACCTGTGCCGTGTTACCTACTTGTTACCTACCAGTAGCCTACTCACCAATTTTTTCCACTTGCCAGGACTTGCCACACCCAATTTTCAATTTCTCTTCCAGGTATGAAAAAAGTACCGCAACCCCTTGAGATTACGGTACTTTCAAGCCTTCCGGCATTTTCAATTCACAAGATATATTTAGAACTTCCCAGCCTTCGCTGCTTCCTCAATCGCAACCGCCACAGACACCGTCATCCCAACCATCGGGTTGTTGCCTGCGCCGATCAGTCCCATCATCTCCACATGAGCCGGAACGGAAGAAGAACCTGCAAACTGAGCGTCCGAATGCATACGGCCCATGGTATCGGTCATACCGTAGGAAGCCGGTCCTGCCGCCATGTTGTCCGGATGAAGGGTACGTCCTGTACCGCCGCCGGATGCAACGGAGAAGTAATTCTTGCCCTGCTCGTTACATTCTTTCTTATATGTACCTGCTACCGGATGCTGGAAACGTGTAGGATTGGTGGAGTTACCAGTGATGGAAACGCCCACGTTCTCATGGTGCATGATTGCAACGCCTTCCTGAACGTCGTCTGCGCCGTAGCATTTTACGGTTGCGCGAAGCCCGTCGGAGTATGCTTTCTCATATACTACATTCAGCTTTGCATCCTTGTAGTCATATTTGGTCTCTACAAATGTAAATCCATTGATACGGGAGATAATCTGTGCTGCGTCCTTGCCCAGGCCGTTTAAGATAACGCGCAGCGGTTTCTGGCGTACTTTGTTTGCTTTCTCGGCGATACCGATTGCACCCTCTGCTGCTGCGAAAGACTCATGTCCTGCCAGGAAACAGAAACACTCGGTCTCTTCTTCCAATAACATCTTGCCAAGGTTACCATGTCCAATACCAACTTTTCTGTGGTCTGCAACGGAACCCGGGATACAGAAAGCCTGAAGCCCTTCTCCAATTGCTGCCGCTGCGTCTGCAGCCCTCTTAGCGCCTTTCTTGATGGCGATTGCTGCACCTACGGTGTAAGCCCAGCAGGCATTCTCAAAACAGATGGGCTGAATCTTCTTTACCTGCTCGTATACGTCAAGCCCAGCATCTTTTGTAATCTTCTCAGCTTCTTCAATGGAGCTGATTCCATAATTATTTAATACGGAATTGATCTGGTCAATTCTTCTCTCATATGATTCAAATAAAGCCATTGTATTCGTTCTCCTTTCCTTACTGTTCTCTCGGGTCAATAATCTTAGCAGCATCTGCTACGCGACCATACTGTCCTTTTGCTTTCTCCCAGGCAGTATTCGGATCATCGCCTTTTTTAATAAAGTCAGTCATCTTGCCAAGGCTTACAAACTGGTAACCGATTACTTCGTTGTCCTCATCAAGGGCAATTCCGGTTACATAGCCTTCTGCCATTTCCAGGTAACGAACACCTTTTTCTTTGGTTGCATACATGGTTCCAACCTGAGAACGGAGACCTTTGCCCAAGTCTTCCAGTCCTGCTCCTACTGCAAGTCCGTCATCAGAGAATGCACTCTGGGTACGTCCATAGACAATCTGTAAGAACAACTCTCTCATAGCTGTATTGATGGCATCGCATACGAGGTCTGTATTCAATGCCTCCAAAATGGTCTTGCCCTGTAAAATCTCTGCTGCCATGGCTGCGGAGTGAGTCATGCCGGAACATCCGATAGTCTCAACCAAAGCTTCCTCAATTACACCATTTTTCACATTCAGGGAAAGCTTGCAGGCGCCCTGCTGCGGTGCGCACCAGCCTACACCATGTGTAAAACCGGAAATATCTTCAATTTTCTTGGAATGAACCCATTTTCCTTCTTCCGGGATTGGAGCAGGTTCATGTTTTGCGCCCTTGGCTACAGGACACATGTTTTCGACTTCCTTAGTGTAAATCATTTTAAGACTCCTTTCAATATATACAAATTTTATCGTGCGAAAGACTATGCGCTTATGTAAACTCTGCCCATTGGCAAATCATGGCATAATCTCTCTTACACCTAAACATATTTAATCATATTTTTCCAAAATAGTCCAGCATTTCTTGCCAAAATAGTACGGCATTTTCTACATTATTCCAACACTTCCATGCGGTTAAACGAGACGGAGGCAATCAACGCGCCGGCAAAGGTTAGGACGCCCATCACAAGTATCATGATGAAAAAGCCTGTCTCCACGCCCAGGAACAAACCGCCAAGCACTGCCGCTACGATGGCAAATCCAATGGCAATCCCCTGCAACAGCACTTTTACCAGGGAACGCCCCACATTTCCAAACAAGTTTCCAATCAGGGCGTCCGCAAGCATATTATAATAGAGGCGGTTGGCGTTGAGGCAGATATACAAAAGCACGGTCAGCACCGTCATGACCGGGCTGATGCCGAGAAACACGGCTCCTGGCACTGTAATGAAAATTCCATCGACAATTGCACGTATATGCTCAATCTTCGTAGCGTACCACAGTTTTTTCAATGGGCTGTCCGGTATCAGGTATGTATACGGGTTTTCCAACTCCCTGGACCACTTGGTCGCGTAACCGCTGAAAATAAATGTGACATAGCTTACCACCGCCGGGATGATAAAGATCTTGCTCCCGCCAAACTCTCCTGCCACGTCGTTGAAAACGGCAAATACGGCAATTCCAATGCCAAGCCCCAGGAAAAGCAGCGTATTCCACCCAAAAATAAACGTACGGTTCTTCTTATACTCCAGCATCTGCCGAAAATAGATGGCCTTCGCATATGCTCCTTTGTACTCCACAGACGCCTCGCGCAGCGTATTCTTTTTCTTCCATGGGTTATTGGCAATGCCCTTTTTCTGATTTTCCCGTATTTTCTGGTAATCATCCGCAAATTTCATGGCGTCTTCGTAATACTCGCCGGTACATTTCATTTTCCACGCAAACGCGAACATCCCAATGACAGAGATGATATACAGCGCCGTGCCAATCAGGTTAACCGTATCCGGCCCTAAGAAGATGAGCCTGGTTACCGCGACATTCCATCCCACGATCGGCACAAGCTGAATGACCGGCATGGCAAAATAATCACTGACCAACGCAAAAGAAGGCGTCCCATTTACCAGCTTATACAAGGCAGTCCCCGCGATTACCGCCATGAAAAGATACATGACAATGGGCAGGCGCTTGAAGAATTTCTCGCCAAAATATTCGTTTCCAAAACAGAAAATGATGATGGAGGCCTCTAAAATGCTCTCAAACACCACAAAAAACAGGAAATACAACAGCAGTTTGCCGATCGCAATATGAAACCACATCCAGCCGCATACGACAATGAGGATTCCAATCACGATATTCCCGAGAAAGGACTTCACACCCTCGAACATCAACACCATCTTAGGGCTTACCGGAGCGGAAAAGACGAAATGCACTTCGCTCGGCCGGAACAAAAGCCCCTTCCTCTTGGAATAACTGATGATATTTCCGGGAATCATGGCAAAAATGATGATCGAAAGGATTGCCACAATATTTTCCGGCGTGCCAAAATTTGCCTCCTGTATCATCATGGAAAACCCAAACACCATCATTGCCAGATAACCTACGCCAAATGCCAGCCAGATATAGGTGACGGGACGCTTCAGCGCGCGCCTGATCGTATTGATGACTGTCCGCTTATAAAGGTAAATCAGGCCTTTCATTCAGACTCACCGCCTTCCGTAATCTGGAAGAACAGCTCTTCAATATCCGCATCCTTCTCCTGCTCCCGGTTGAACGTGCCTACAATCTCGCCCTTCTGCATGATAAACACCAGATCCCAGAGGTCTTTCACCATCTCCAGCATATGTGTGCTGATGAGCACCGTCGTCCCCTGCGCTTTCAGCTCGAGAATCACCTCTTTTAATTCCTTGATGGCAGCCGGATCCAGTCCTACCATAGGCTCGTCTAACAAAATCACCTTCGGCTTGATGGCGAGGGCGCAGCAGATGCTTACCTTCTGCATCATTCCTTTGGAAAGCTCCCGTCCCAGCTTTTTCTGCTTATCATCGAGTTCAAAGCGTTTCATAAGTTTCTCGATTTCTTCCTCTGTGATATCAGAATCATAGGCTCGTTTAATATATTCTATGTGCTCGCGGACAGTTAATGCATCAAACATGGCAGGAACCTCGGGGACATAGGCAAATACTTTCTTTGCCTCAAGCGTCCTTGCCGGCATATGCTCAATGCCAACGCCGCCCTGATAGCGCAAGAGCCCCGCAATGCTTTTGATAATCGTGGATTTACCGGCGCCATTGGGGCCTAATAAAATACCTACCTGCCCAGTAGGCACCGTAAAGCTCACGTGGTTTACCGCAAGATTTTTGCCATATTTCTTTGTCAGATCCTGAATTTCCAACATAACTCTCTCTCCTTTATCTGTTGCTGACTTTTATTGTATCATTCATTTAATACAATAATACATATGGCGTTATTTGTCAACCATTACTCTTTTGTAACAATCTCGTTTCTTTTTTTATAGATGGAATTTGCCGGAACCACCCCCCGCACCATGGACAGCGGATAGATATTGCTGTGGTTTCCGATTACACTGCCCGGATTCAGCACGCTGTTGCAGCCGACTTCCACTTCATCGCCCAGCATAGCGCCGAATTTCTTCAGGCCGGTGGCAATCTCATCTTTTCCATCCTTTACAACCACCAGCGTCTTATCTGATTTCACGTTGGAGGTAATGGAGCCTGCGCCCATATGCGCCTTATAGCCTAAAACAGAGTCGCCCACATAATTGTAATGCGGCACCTGTACCTTATTGAACAATACCACATTCTTAAGCTCGGTAGAATTGCCGACAACCGCGCCTTTTCCTACAATGGCATTCCCGCGGATAAACGCACAGTGGCGTATTTCCGCCTCCTCGTCAATGATTACGGGACCGTTGATGTTAGCCGATGGCGCAACTTTGGCGCTTTTCGCTATCCAGATATTTTCCGCCTTCTGCTCATACTTCTGTGGATCCAGCGTCTTTCCCAGCTCGCAGATAAATGCGCTTATCTTCGGAAGCGCCTCCCACGGATAGGTTAATCCTGCGAACAGGTCTGCGGCGATTGTCTCCGACAAGGTATAAAGGTTGCTGATTTTACATGATTCCATTGTTTTAATTTCCTTTCTTCTCTTTATTTATTTTCGGTTTTTTATAAAAAGCTGCGGATTGTTGGAATAAACCGCGCAGCATATATTGATTGTTCAATCCCAGCACGCCGCTGGTGCGGCTGCGGATAAAGTGTTCCAGTTTCACCATATATTCCTCAGGCGTGATGCTGCCCTCTGCCACATAGGTAAGGCCTTTTTCCCAGCTCGCTGTTAATTCTGGATTTAACAAGGAGCGGATGGAGGCAAATACCACGTCGTATATCATCTCTCCCAGCAGTGTCGGCGTGATAATCTGCGTTTTTTTATTGAGGGCAAGATATTTGTTATTCATCAGTTTCTTTAAGATTTCCGCACGGGTGGCGCTGGTGCCGATTCCGCTGCCCTTAATCTGGGCGCGCAGGTCTTCATCCTCAATCAGCTGCCCCGCATTTTCCATTGCCAGAATCATGGAGCCTGAGTTGTAACGTTTGGGCGGAGAAGTCTCCCCTTCTTTGATATTTAATGATGTTACCGGCAGTTCCATGCCCTTTTTCAGTTTTGACAACTGTTCCATAAAATCTGCATCGCAGCTCTGGGCATCGTCTTTGTCCTTCAAAGCGTCTGCATTGCGGCTCCGGGCATTTTCTTTATTCTTTAAATCACCTGCATCCGCCGCCTTTTTCTTCTGAAAGGAATATTCCATTACCTTGAGATACCCGGGCTCCGCCAGTATCTTAAAGGAGGCAAAAAATTTCTCCTTCCCATCCTCTGGCAGCTCCATTGCCGTAATCAGGCTGATTTTCTGGTAAACCGCCGGGGGACAGAAAATGCTCAAAAACCTTCGCACAATCGCCTCGTATACATGCAACGCAGTCTGGTTCAGTCCTTTGATCGCAGAAAATCCCTGCCCGGTAGGAATGATTGCATAATGGTCCGTAATCTGCTTGTCATTGACATAGCGCGTCTTTGCGATATTCTTATAACTTCCCTTCTCGAGAATCGCCTCCGCATAAATCCGCACGGATGGGATGTTCTTCAATCCGCTAATATTCCTATGTATCTCCTTCGCTACTGCCGACGAGAGGACGCGGGCGTCTGTCCTGGGGTATGTCACGAGCTTTTTCTCATACAATTCCTGCACGATCTGCAGCGTCTGGTCGGGACTGACTTTAAACAGGCGGGAGCAGTCGTTCTGCAATTCCGCCAGGTTATAGAGGAGCGGTGGATTCTTCGTCTCCTTGCGTTTCTCAATCTTCTCAACAACAGCCCTGCATTCTTCTATCGTTTTTCCATTCATTAAATCCTGAACTAATTTTTCTGCATCCTCTTTGGCCTTGAACCCATTCTCTTTATAGAGTCTGGGAGACTGATAATAACGGGACGTTTCCACGGCACGCCATTCCCCTTCCACGGAAGTCCCCTCAATGTCAAGCGTATTGAGGACACGATAAAATGGTGTTTTGACAAATGCGCGGATTTCCCGTTCCCTGCGCACTACCATGCCAAGGACGCAGGTCATGACGCGCCCCACGCTGACGACGGTGTATTTGGTTCCCATAAAATTGGAAATCGCATTTCCATACTTGAGCGTCAACAGCCTGGAAAAATTAATCCCCATTAAATAATCTTCTTTTGCCCGCAAATATGCAGATTCACAGAGATTATCATATTCTGATAAATCTTTTGCCTCGTGGATTCCCCGCAGAATTTCTTCCTCCGTCTGCGAATCGATCCACACCCTGCGGCGCTCTTTCCCCTTCACCTGTGCCTGGCGCTCTACCAGGCGGTAAATATACTCTCCTTCCCGCCCGGAGTCCGTACAGACATAAATCGTGTCCACATCCTTGCGGTTCAAAAGCCCTGCTACAATCTGATACTGTTTCTTTACCCCCGGAATCACCTCATACCTGAAATTCTCCGGAATAAACGGGAGCGTTGCCAGGCTCCATTTCTTATATTTCTGGTCATAAACCTCCGGATAGCTCATTGTCACCAAATGCCCCACACACCAGGTTACAATCCCATCCGAAGATTCCATATATCCGTCATGATTTTTAAAATCTTCTTTTAATGCTTTTGCAAATTCCCGCGCTACGCTTGGTTTCTCTGCTATATACAAAGATTTTGCCATACTTTTCCTGCCTTCTCTATAGAATCTGATTCATATCCACCAACACGATACGCGAGTCTCTTGACACCATCCTGACAAGCTTTTCATCAAAAGCCGTGGCTGTGAAAAGGTAATAAAAATTCGCCGTAACCTTCGCCTGATCCATACTGGCAAACAATTCCTGACACATTTCGAATGTCATCTTTGGTTCTTTCCAGTTACAAAGGCAAATCAGATTCTCACGCACGCTGTTCTGTGCAATAATGTCGATATTGCCCCGCTTTCCAATCCATGTTCCCATCTTATGAATTTCCAGCGGAAGCTTACGGGCATGATCCATAAGCTGCAAATATTCCATGCAGACCTTGACAAAATACGGCGCAAGGTACTCTTCCAGTTCCTCCGCAATATAAGTATCATAAAATTCTTCCGGCTCCATGCGGTACAAATCGGACAGATGTGGATAAACAAACTTAAACCAGAAATTAATATAGGTATCTTTGATTCGATACAAACCTTTCTGTGCATTCTCCCATCCGCCGGTCTCAAAGGAGGATACCTTCTCCACCACGTCAAATTCCATGAGGTTCTTCAGATAAACGCTGATTTTCGCCCTGGAAAATCCGGTTTCCTGAAACAATTCATTCAATTTGCGTTTGCCGCCTGCCAGAGATTCCAGAATCGTATGGTACACGGAAAGTTCCCTCAGATGGCGGCGGATAAATTTCCAGACGCTTTCGTGCATAAAGCCGTCCTCAGACAGGATATGGGTGCAGACATTATATTTAACGTCCTTCTGTCCATCCCACCTTGCGAGATATTCTGGCTTGCCGCCGCAGATTCCATACATCTCCACTTTTTGCCTCAGGTTATAGGCTGGAAATGACTGTGCAACATCCACAAATTCCAAATCGTGAATCTTCAAAACACCAGAAAACTTCTTTCCCGATGTCCCGAGGACTTTGGGCATTTCCTGCTCCACCCATGGAATATCGGTACTGCACAAAAGAATCAGCACCGGCCCCGGATAAAGCTTCTTGTCGCGCAAATGGATCACGCTTTCCAAAAACTGCGCATCCTTCTTCATAATATGCTGAAATTCTTCTACCACAAGGATTAGTTTGCTGGAATCGCCGCTTTTTATCCGTTTAAAATAATTCTCATAGCTTTCTTCCTGCATATTAATTCGATAATATTTCTCTATTTCCCGCCCCATCCTGCTTTTCTGGGCTTTCGCTGAAATTTCCGGCGCGTGGTAATAGAATGATTTCTTCCCCTTGCAAAATTCCTGCACCAGTTGCCTGCCCTGGTTCTCCTTATGTCCATACACGACAAGGATCTGGTTGCCGCTCTCGTGATATAACCGTTCTAATTCCTGTAATTCTGCTTTTCTTCCTATCATAGTAAGAGTCCTCCTTTGGTTATTTTATCACGATTTAACTTTCTATGCAATAGAAGAAATCATTTGGCAATTTCTGTTTTATACATTTCTGCAATATCCGATGGTCCGCTCCACCACAATTTAGATCCTTCCTCATATAACAGTTTCCCGGTTTGAGAACTTATAAACCGTGGTAACAAATCCGTGGAACTTAAATCCATATCATGGGCAAGCTCATCGACAACCATCGCCACTATCAAATCAATGGCATTATTCTTAGATTCTGTTGTAATCTCCTGTTCTACAGCCATATCTGCTCACTTTCCACAAATGTAAGACATGCAATAGCCTCATTTGCCCTAAAACAAAATTGATCCTGCAACCGTTCCGGCAACAACAGGCTTATACATATACGATCCGCTGATTCTTCACCAATTTTTCCAAATACCCCCGCCATATATGTAGTGATTGTTGCATTCGTACGGTCATTGGCAATTTTTCCGGAAATTATATCAAAATTTTCCAATTCCTGAACTACGTCTGCAAACATATCCTGCTTTCTATGCCCGACAACACAGTGAAGCCAATCTTTATCTGCAAAAGGATAACACTTAACCTGAAGTTCCCTGCTATGCTGGAATCTGAAGACAGAAACTACGCCATATGTTTGATCCGGGCTGGTTATTTTATTGGAAATAGCTTTTCCTGTACTGATTTTCGCAAAATTCTCTGCCTGTTTATGGGATGTTGTCAGGTAAAATCCCCTGCCAAAATCTTTATATTTTGCACATTGTTTCAAATCAGGATTTTGCACTTCGCAGTAACTCCCATGATACAAAATCACATCATCCATTAATTTCTGCAATTGATCCCTCTCCTCTGTTCTTAAGATATGTGATGACATCCTCCAACACCGCTTCATCGCCCTCCACATGAAAGACGCCAAACCCTTCTTCAATATACCTCAAAACATCATTTTCTGCAAATAATTCGGCTATTTGCGGGATTGACCTGTTCCATCTTTCAGATGCCAGCCGAATGATCCTCGCCTGCATATATAAAATCTGCTGCCTTTCATCCATACCACTTCCCCACTTTCCATGTGAATGCAGATAAGACTGCCTCCGAAGAAGCAGCCTTATTCTTTGTTCTCTTATTTCGCAGTAATATATCCCTGTGCCTTCAAAAGCTCCGCACACAGGATCGCCCCGCCTGCCGCACCGCGCACGGTATTATGGGAGAGCCCGATAAATTTCCAGTCATATACGGTATCTTCGCGCAGGCGTCCAACGCTGACGCCCATGCCATGTTCATAATCCACATCTTCCGTTACCTGCGGACGGTTATCTTCCTCCAGATACTGGATGAACTGCTGCGGTGCGCTGGGAAGTCCCAATTCCTGCGGCAGGCCGCTGAATGACGTTAACTTTTCAACCAACTGCTCTTTGGTCGGTTTTTTTCGAAACTTTACAAACACTGCCGCCGTATGCCCGTTCAACACCGGAACGCGGACACACTGGCAGGTGATTACCGGGGAAGTTGCCGGCACAATCACGCCGTCTTTGATCTCACCCCAGATTCTCAGCGGTTCTTTCTCAGATTTCTCTTCTTCGCCGCCAATGTAAGGAATGACGTTTCCAACCATTTCCGGCCAGTCCTTAAAGGTCTTGCCAGCGCCGGAAATTGCCTGATAAGTCGTCGCCACAACTTCATAAGGCTCAAACTCCATCCACGCAGTCAATACCGGTGCATAGGACTGAATCGAGCAGTTCGGTTTCACTGCCACAAATCCCCGCTCCGTTCCCAGGCGTTTCTTCTGGAACTCAATCACCTTCATATGCTCTGCATTGATTTCCGGCACTACCATCGGCACATCCTCTGTCCAGCGGTGCGCGCTGTTATTGGAAACAACCGGCGTCTCAGTCTTTGCATATGCTTCCTCGATTGCCTTAATCTCCTCTTTGGACATATCGACGGCACTGAATACAAAATCAACTTTGGACGCTACCGCCTCCACCTCGTTTACATTCATGACCACAAGGTCTTTGACAGCATCCGGCATAGGCGTATCCATCTTCCAGCGATCGCCCACGGCGTCCTCATATCGTTTACCGGCAGAACGCGGGCTTGCCGCAATCGTCGTAACCTCAAACCATGGATGGTTCTCCAAAAGCGCGATAAAACGCTGTCCGACCATACCCGTTCCACCAAGAATTCCTGCTTTTAACTTCTGACTCATTTCTAATCTCCTCACCCTCCCCCAAAATACAGGGAGCTCTCTTTCTCTTGTCCGTTATACGCGGACGATTGTCTTTCTGATATATACTAGCGTATTTTTTACAAAAAAGCAATCCCGAATATTATACAAATCTCACAGAACATGAGCCAAAATTATGTAAATAATGTATAGAACATGCTCTATTTAAGCAAACCTGCCTCCCAGTCTGGAATCTCTTTCTTCCAATCCCCAGCCATGTACTCCTTCTGCTGCGCAATCACGTTTCGCATTGCCTGCTGCCCCGGAGCTCCGATGGTCAGGCGTTTCTCCACACAGGTCTCCATGGACACCGCCTCAAAAATGTCTTCCTCAAATACCGGACTGATGGCTTTTAGCTCCTCTAAACTCATATCGTCAATCGCAATATTTTTGTCAATGCAGTATAATACGATCTGCCCTACAATCCCATGTGCATCCCGGAAAGGCACGCCATGGTTTACCAGATAATCCGCTGCGTCCGTGGCGTTGGTAAATCCATTTTTCGCGCTCGATTCCATCTTATCTTTATTAAATTTCATCGTGGACAACATACCCGTAAACAGGGCAAGGCAGCCTTTTACCGTATCCATGGCGTCAAATGCCAGCTCTTTGTCCTCCTGCATATCTTTGTTATAGGCAAGCGGAATGCCTTTCATGGTGGTAAGCAAAGAAATCAGCGCGCCGTAGACACGCCCGGTCTTTCCCCGCACAAGCTCCGCAATGTCGGGGTTCTTCTTCTGGGGCATAATGCTGCTGCCCGTGCTGTAAGCGTCGTCAATCTCCACAAACTGGTACTCATTGCTGTTCCAGATAATGACTTCCTCACAAAAGCGGCTGAGATGCATCATCACCGTGGAAAGCGCCGAGAGAAATTCAATCAGATAATCCCGGTCTGACACGCCGTCCATGCTGTTCAAGGTCGGCCCTGAAAATCCCAGCAGCTCTGCCGTATAATAGCGGTCCAGATCATAGGTCGTGCCAGCCAGCGCACCGGAACCCAACGGACAGTAATTCATCCTCCGGTAAATATCCTGCATCCGCAGGCGGTCGCGCTTAAACATTTCCAAATATGCCCCCAGGTGATGCGCCAGCGTAACCGGCTGCGCCTTCTGCAAATGCGTAAATCCCGGCATATAAGTATCCAGGTTGTTTTCCATGATTGCCAAAAGCTCCTGCAACAGTTCTTCCAGCAATTCATCCACGGCAAGAACTTCCTGCCTCGTATAAAGACGCATGTCCAGCGCCACCTGATCGTTACGGCTCCTGCCGGTGTGCAGTTTCTTGCTACCAAAAGCTATGAAAAGGCGCGAGAGGTGCAAAACCGGCTGCTCTATGATTACGAGCATGATTTCTCGAAGTATGTTGATCCGCTTCTTGCGGAAAAAATACGTTTGGTGTGGGAATCTGCGCCTGCACAGCTGGGTCGGGAGAATAAGAAGTTTTTGTATTCTGCGGTGAGAAAGGGTGCGCGTGCTCGAGGATATGAGGAGGCTATTCGGTGGCTTCAGGATGCGGGGCTCATTTTGAAGGTGAATCGAATCAGCAAGCCAGGACTTCCGCTCGCGGGATATGAAGACAAAGATGCCTTCAAGCTGTATTTTTTCGATGTCGGACTTCTCGGGGCGGCTTCTCTGCTTGATCCTTCGGTTTTGCTTGAGAAAAATGCGTTGTTCTCTGAATTTAAGGGATCGCTTACCGAGAATTATGTGTGCCAAGAATTGGTTGGGCAATGTGGAATCAAGCCGTATTATTGGTCGGCGGAAAACTCGCAAGGGGAAGTTGATTTCGTATATGCCTTTAACAATGCAATCATGCCTGTTGAGGTAAAGGCGGAAGTGAACCTGCGTGCGAAAAGTTTGCGATCGTTTGTCGAGCGCTATCAGCTTGAGAAGGGGTTGCGTCTGTCTCTTTCGGGCTTTGAGGAGCAGGACTGGCTGATCAATATGCCTCTGTATGCAACGAGTCTGTTGCCGGAGTTCCCGGCCTCTTAGCATCGCTGACATCAGGCGCTCGGCATCCATGGTGTTCTTGACGCTCTGGATGTTTTGGATGCGCAGGGCATCTTGGGAGCATAGGGCATTTCCGGCTTCTCTAGTGTTTCCTACTTTCATTATCCTCAAAATAATATAATCATTCTCAAGGTTATCCTAGGATAAGTCTTGATTATCCTAGGATAACTTGATACTGTAAGCTTAACAAGAATCGGCCGATTCTCTAAATGGGGGAAAGTCTCGAAAGAGTCCTTATCTAGGGTGCTTGGTGTTGTGTGTCAGGTTTGTTGTCGATTGTAGTCAGTGGTGATGTTAGGCCTCAAGCAAGCTCCTTCGAGACTTTCAAAGCATTCTTTTGAGAGAAGAATGGAGGAGAGGATATGTCGGAACCTATCAAAACAGCAGGTTTGACACGGCGAAGCTTTCTGAAAGCAACTGGTGCTGTTGCAGGGGCAACCGCGCTGGCAGGAGGAGTCGGTTCGCTCACAGCGCTGGCGGAGGATT
>CAJUOE010000128.1 GCA_910587895.1 uncultured Lachnospiraceae bacterium | reverse complement strand
CTGCTTCACCGGTCAGCGCCTTGCCCAGAACGAGGATGTCCGGAAGGACCAGGTCGGCAACGAACCGGTTGCCGGTGCGTCCGAATCCGGTTGCCACCTCATCAAAAATCAGAAGGACTCCGTACTGGTCGCACAGTTCCCGCGCCCGTTTCAGGAAAGCGACGTCATACATGCGCATGCCGCCGGCTCCCTGCAGGAGCGGTTCCACGATGAAGCAGTTCAGCTCTTCATGACAAAGTTCGAATGCTTTTTCCAGAGCGGGAATCTCTGTGGGAATATGGATCGCATGGGGACTGGTTCCGTAAGCCTCCAGAATAAAATGATAATCTTCATCATCGCCCACTTCCATGGTTTTGAAGGTGTCGCCGTGATAGGCATGGGTAAGAGAGAGAACCTTTGTCCGCTGCATTTCTCCAAGATTAACATAATATTGAAGAGCCATTTTAAGGGCAACCTCCACCGCTACGCTTCCGGAATCGGAGAAAAAGCAGCCAGTTAATCTCTCCATTTCTGATGAGGGACGAAATATGCTGCGGGAAATGGTAAACAAATTTGGGACTGATTCGGATTATGTCAACGCAAGGGAGATGACAATACAAAATACAAATGAGGTAGCATGGGAACATTATACAGCAATGAGGGGAATCAGCAGCCAGACATTAAAAGATGGAAACTATAATGTGGAAGATGTAATGAAATCAATCATGGATACATATGAGTCCCGGTATCATGAAATCGTGAAAGAACATGAAAATGGAGAACGTGAAGTTTCTTATGAACTTACGGGGAAGAGGTTTCTTACGCTTGAAGAAGATTTGGCGGGACTGGATGAGGCTTTTAAGATGCGTCTGGCAAATCTGGAAGGATATATTACCTGTCAACAGACAAACAAAGCCTTTGAAAATCCGGACAGTTCATGGTTTTTCAATAGAAGCGATCCCCAAAATGAAGGAAAAATACAAGACAGGATTCAGCTTTTCGACACAGAATATCGGGATTCGGCAGTATCAATAATGGAGCAGACAAGAGAAAAGTTTTTGGCGGCATTCAAGAGTTTTGGTTACAAAAAAGGAACAGCGATAGGCATATTTGCGGATATACTGAATGAGCATACAAGTTTTGTGGCGAATACGCAAAAACTTTTCAAGTAGATTGAGGTGGAGATAATTCTAAGGTTCCATATTTTTATAAGAAGCAAGGGTAGGTTTTTTGGCAGATTGGGAAACCGGGGAGCAAGGAGAGGAGATGAAGGTCAGTATGGAATTTGACCGGGGAACATAGGCAAAATGTAATTATGAGGCAATGAACTGCTCAGACTTATCATGAGAGAGCAGAGGCGGCTCTGAACGACTGAGGGGTTGCAATAAAAAATAATGGAGGACATTTAGAGATGAGCATTAGCGGAGTAGGACAAAATTATTATCAGAACAATGTGACATCAGTGAAAAACAAAAAGAACATGAACGGCACGGAAGAAACAGGCGGTATGCGGGAATTAACAGAAGCGGAAGAAATGGCAGCTTTCAAGAAGGAATTTTACGCAGAACTTGATAGGATACCACGGGACAGAACCATAGCAAATGTAGCAGTTAATATATCGGAGGAAGCATTTAAAAATATGAAAGCTGATCCAAAGTACAGGGAACAAATGTTGTCTGTAATCAGGCGTGATATGACTGGCTCTGTCGCCCCGGCTCCAGACTGTTCTTTGGTGATTACGGTAGGAGCCACAGCCAAAGATTATAGGGCAGATGGATGGTCTGTTAACAATGATTCGGAGTTTTATGCACGTTCTCAGGACAGCTTTTTTAAGAAAACAAGCGGGCAGAAAGACAGGAATAAGGAACTGCTGGAAGAATATCTGAAAAAGCGGGTGCAGGCTAAGAGACAGCAGCAGGAACTTTTGGATGAAAAGGCTGTAAAGGCGGAGCAGGAACGAAGCAGGCTGGCAAAAGCATGGAACAGTGAGAGGCAGATGGCGGCGGCATCCAATGCTTATGATGCAAATG
>CAJUOE010000127.1 GCA_910587895.1 uncultured Lachnospiraceae bacterium | reverse complement strand
CGACAGATATAAGATGAATTATTATTGGAAAAGATTTTATGATAATTCAGATTGTTTCCAAAAGTTTTACTATTCAAAAGAGTTTGATAGGAGGACTTCCTACCAAAAACTAGTGGATTCGTGGAATGCTTTTGCTTTTGATGTATCAAAATGTGATAATTATCAAATTAAAAAGACTTGTATATCCGTGTTGGCATAATGGAATAAAGGGAACATTCCCTAATGTCGGCATCGTTCAGACTTGTGTCAAACGAAGTAAGTGAAAAGTAGCTTTAAAATAAATGTTAGGGCAAGGTTAGAAGATGGAAAATAAATCAAAATGGCTTGAAGGAATTTCTGTAACAATAGCAGTATTAATATTGTCTTTACTCGCAGGAAATGATAAAGGGAAGGACGTTAAAGAAGCAGAAAATAATAAAATTATGGGGAAAAGAATTGAACGCGAGATACCATCTTGGTCTGAAAACGTCACAATTCGTGGTAAAGTTTTAGAAGTGCATGACGCACATGGATATGTTTTATTAATTGAATCTGAAGCAGACCAAAGTTTATGCCAGGTTGATGTTCCAGAATCTGACGAAACAAAAAAGTTTAAAAAGGGGGATATAGTAAATGTAACATATAGTGGAACAGAGCTTGAATCTGTTCCAGGCCAATTAATTGGAGTCACTTCAGTTGAGATAGAATGATTCCCTTAAAAAATTATTCTGAGTATTTATGTGTTTTATTCTGAAAAACACCATTTTATCGGTTCGGATGCCGTGCAGTAAGGTGAACGGCCTGGGATGCCGTTCATAGTAACCAGTGTGGGGAACCATGCTGGGCGTTTTTAAGTGGAGACCTTGTAAATTTTCTTGTGGCAGTATATAATGAACGAAAAGAGGGATCACCATGATATCTGTAAATCACTTATGCAAAACATATAAGGTTAGGCAGCAGACCAGTTCAAAGAATATTTTGAAAAGTTTATTTAAAAGTGAATATCGCTATGTCAAAGCTGTGCAGGATATTAGTTTTGAGATAGAGCAGGGAGAGATGGCAGGCCTGATCGGGCTAAATGGGGCAGGCAAGACTACTACATTAAAAATGATGGCAGGATTAATCCATCCATCAGAGGGGTCGGTTACAGTAAATGGATTCACACCGCATGAGCTTAAAAAAGAGTTCCTGAAGAAGATCGGCCTGGTAATGGGAAATAAGAGCCAGCTCTGGTGGGACATCTCTGCTTATGATTCTTTCGAACTGGAGGGGCAGATCTACGGGCTGACGTTAAAGCAGATAGAAGAGAGAGTTGCTGATCTGTCTGATTTGTTAGATGTAAAGGAACTGCTGAGAGTCCCGGTGAGGAAGTTATCACTGGGAGAGAGGATGAAGATGGAGCTGATCTTGGTTCTTTTGCATGAACCGTCGGTTTTATTCCTGGATGAGCCGACGATTGGACTGGATATTATCTCGCAGAAGAAGCTGCGGGATTTTGTGAAGAAATATAATTGTGAGAAGAAATCAACAACAATCATAACCAGTCATAATATGAAAGATGTTGAGGAATTGTGTAAGAGAATTATAGTGATCGACCATGGTACAGTGATCTATGACGGGCTGATATGAAAACAGGAAAATGGATAGCAGTAACAGGAATGACAGTGTTTCTATTTCTGGCGTCAGGATGCCAGATGGTTTCGAATCAACAGGCGGACGTGAATGGAGCGGACACCGCGGCAAACACAGGCGGAGAGGATGCCGCGGCAAACACAGATGGAGCGGACGCTGCGCAGGATTCAGAGAATCTGAATTATGACGGCGCAGATCTGGAAGGCGACGTTGCAGGCTTTACAGATGAAGGATTTTCCCTGGCGCCTGCGGAAAACAAAAGAGAAGGGGAAGGCACGGTGATGGAACAGCCAGTGATAGCGTCGGTGGACGAATCCGACCTGGTTGAGGTTTCATACGGTGAAAGCTGTGAATTTGAAGTCATTTGCCTTGATTTGGCAAGCCAGAAGGAAGTCTCAAGGGAACCAGCCGGCAAGGAAGAAATCAAGAAGGAGACACAGGTGCTCGTGTTCGGGACCTGTGAGGATACGCGCCACTGGACGGCCAGGAAGGTCGCCATCATGCGGTGGCAGTAGGAGGTTGGGCCATGTCTTGCGTAAAGAGGGCGCTTATGTTTATCGGGCGCAAAAAGACCAAAACATTTCTGCTGTTTATGATTTTTGTGGTGTCAACTTTTACCATTATGGGCGCGTGGTCTGTCCGCAAGGCGTCTGCGCAGGTTCGCCGGCAGATAAAAGAAAACAGCGATGCGAAGGTAACGCTTGAGAGCCTGGATGCGGAGGATATGCTAAATGATGCGGACGCCGATGGCATTGCCCATATGGAAAACGTGCTTGTCCTCAATCGCGTATCCCAGGGATTGGCGTATGCCGATGGATTTGCTCCGGTAGATGGCGGTGGGGATGGCGGCAGTGGGAACGTACAGTTTCACGGGTATGATGATATGGCAAAGGACAGCCCGTTTGAAGAACAGGTCTGCCGGATTGTGGAGGGCAGAAAGGCCAAAGGCGAAGGGGAAATCGTCATCAACCATGTGCTGGCGGAATGCAGGCAGATAAAAATCGGGGATGTGCTTTCCTTTGCGGGCGGGCAGGGGCAGAAAGTTTCAGCAGAGGTGGTAGGGCTGTACTTGACCGGAATTGAAAACAGCCAGACCGACGAGGTGTTTACGGAAAACCGCATGGAAAATCAGATTTATGCATCATGCGATTTTGTCCGTAAAATCTGCGGCGTGGAGCAGTACGAGAAAGTCGCGGCGTATATCAGAAATCCTGATTGCTTGGAACAGACGGCAGAGGAGATGAGGCGGCTTTTTCAGGAAAAGGCGCAGGTACGGACACTGGATACGGTTTACCAGAAAGTTAAATATAGCGTGCAGCAGGCAGAAAGGGTTGCAGGATTAATTTTTGCCCTCATGCTGCTGACTTCTGTCTTCATGAGCGGAAGCCTGCTCTGTATGTGGATGCGAAACCGCAAGACAGAGATTGCGGTGTACCGGAGCATGGGCATTGCGAAAGGAAATATTTTCTGCCAGATGTTTTTGGAATGCGCCCTGCTGTATATGGGTGCGATATGTTTTTCAGCCCTATGCGGATTCTTCCTGTTTCCCGGAGTTTCCAGCAGGATAGCGGCGCTGCAGGATGCTGGAAATGCTGCTCGTCTGAGCGGTTTGGATGTTGCCCTCATGTGGGGGATCGGCACAGGGCTTTTAATGGTACTGGTGGGAATAGCCCTGGTTCCATATTTTCGGAAACAGCTAAAAGATATCTTGTCAGAAATGGAGGGATGAATGTGAACATTTTACAGTTGAGCCTGCGCTGCCTGTGCAGGAAAAAGGTCAGGAGCGTTCTGTTATTTCTGATCGTGTTTGTAGCGGCGGTTTTTATTTACGCCGGGTACGCCTGCCAGTCTGCGAGCGTCCAGACGCAGGATGCGGGAAGGCAGTCTGTGGGCGCGAGTTTCCGCCTGGAGGCCAACGATGCGAACCGTAGCAGGAGAATAGAAGAGCTTGCCGCGAAATTGGATCAGAAGGTTGGCAAAGACCAGGCGGGCAGCCTGGGAGGCTATTTTCGAGAACAGCTTTCAACGGGCGCGTGGTTTACGGGGACGGACAATTCGTTTGAAACGCTGGATCGAAAAGATATCGAAAAAATTGCGGAAACGAAAGGACTTTGCGCCTATAATATCACGACGGCAAATACGGTTGTGAACCCGGTTCATTTTGCACGCATCGAAGATAAGGACAGGGATCAGAGTTCCGATTTGAAAGGCGTTTCCCTGCGCGGCAACAGGGATATGGCGTACGATTTTGATGTGCAGAAGGGAAATATTGTGGTAAACGAAGGCAGGATGACAGGAAAAGACGATAAGGATGCCTGTGTCATTTCCAGGGAGCTGGCAGAGTTAAACCATTTCCAGGTCGGGGATATGTTAGAATTCAACGACCGCAGGGAACCGGACAGTTCTACCGTATATGCGGCAGAAATTGTGGGCATCTATGACACGATACAGAAGATGGAGCCGATTATGGATGGGGACAGTTTTCGCTCCGAAAATATCATCTTTACGGATTTGTCATTCCCGGAAAAGGCAGAAGGCTGTGAGAACAACCCACTGTACCAGACAGCGTCCTTCTGGGTGGAAAATGTAGACGATTATGAAACCGTGAAGAAGGCGGTTCGAAAGACCAATATCGACTGGGAAAAGTATGACCTTCTGGATCATACCGGGATGAGCGATACGATGACGGAGAACTTCGGCGATCTGAAGGAGATGAGCGTGCTATTGCTATGCCTTGTCCTGGCATCGTCTGTCCTGATCCTGCTGTTTGTATTTCTGTACTGGATCAAAACCAGGATCTGCGAGATTGGAATCCTGCTTTCCCTAGGCAGGAAGAAGGAGGGGATTGTGTTGCAGATGATGCTGGAAGGGCTTTTGATTGGAGCGGTTTCTTTCCTTCTGGCAACGGCTGTAGCGCCATATGTCTCAAATGCCGCCGCTGATTACCTTGTCGGAAACCAGATCGAGCAGGAGCGGCAGAAGGAAAAACTGGAAATGGGCATGGTCAGTACGTCCGGCGGGGAAAGCAAAGAGGAAGTGCTGGGGGTATCCGTTCGCATTGATGCGAGGGTAATGGCATTTACTGCATTTTCGGTTATCGGAATGATTGTTGTTTCCGTGGGATTATCAGGGCTTTCGGTGGCAGTCCGGAAACCGAAAGAGATATTGACAAAAATGTAGCGAGGAGATGAGCGGATGTTAGAATTAAAAGATGTATCTTATTTTTATAAATCACAGAAGGATAAGCTGATATTGGACGCGATCAATTACCGGTTTGAAAAGGGCAGGATGTACGCCATCCTGGGAGCGAGCGGATCGGGCAAGACAACGCTGCTGTCATTGCTTGCCGGGCTGGATTGCCCGGTTGGGGGAAGTGTTTCGGTAAATGGGAAAGAGATAGAAAAAAGGAACCTTAATTATCATCGAAAAAACAATATTTCTCTCGTATTTCAGAATTACAACCTGATTGATTACCTTACGCCGGTAGAAAACGTCCTGCTTGCAGGCAAAGTGGACGCGTTGGCGCTCCTTGCACAGGTAGGCATTGAATATAAGGCGGGCATGAGGAATGTCATGCAGCTTTCCGGCGGCCAGCAGCAGCGGGTGGCAATTGCGCGGGCCCTGGCAAGCAAAGCGCCGATCCTGCTTGCCGATGAGCCGACCGGAAATCTTGACGAGGCGACGGCAGCGGGAATTACAGATTTGTTCCAAAGCCTTGCGCATGAGCAGGAAAAATGTGTGATTGTGGTAACGCACAGCAAGGAGCTTGCAACAGAGGCAGATGTTGTCCTGCATCTGGAAAATGGCAGGATTGCATAATTTGCTGTCCAGGATTTCTCTTTTGTGAAAATAAGACAAAAATAAGGAAAAAAGAACATAGGAAATCGTAAATTCCTCCTATATAATATTCTTATATCAAAAAAGGATTTTATATGAAGGAGGATTTTTACATGAAGAGATGGAAACGGTGTCTGGCGGCTTTGCTTACTGCTGCCATGTCTTTTACCATGCTGCCTGCGCCAGCGGCGACGGCGGCAGGGATGGAAGGGCAGGCGGGAACGGCTCGCCAGACGTCAGATGCGGATGTGCAGATGGGGCTTTTGGCATCCTTTGACTTTAACAGGGAGGCGGAAGGCGGCAAGTTTACAGCGGATAACGCACAGGCCGCTGTAGTGGGTACCGCCGTGCTTACGGAGCGGGATGCAGCAAACGGCAAGGCGTTATACCTGGACGGTTCCGCAAGTTACCTGGATGTTAGGAAAGCGGATGGAAGCAGCCTGCTTACCGGTCTTGAGGAGGCCACGGTCTCTTTTGACGAAAAGCCCGACCGCACCGGTACGAACTGGGGATTTTACGCAGCGCCCAATGCAAATGTTCAGGAAGTAAATAAGGAGCATTATATCGGCGCGTTGATTAACGGCGGAACGACAAAGATTGAACGCTACAATAACAATGGCAGCAGGCCAGGGACAGTTTCTGCGCCTACGGGTACGGAGTGGCGACACGTGGACGTGGTCTTTACGGAGACTGCTACTACGATTTATGTGGATGGAAAAAAGATTGCCACGGAAGCAAGCAGCCATAAGTTGACAGATATCCTTGGCGGCAGCAGCGTCTTTTGGATTGGAAAGGCGAACTGGGGACAATCAGGTGAGTTCTATAAGGGCTGGATTGACAATTTCAAAGTATATGGCAAGGCATTAGATGAAGAGGAAGTTTGGAATGTTCCGGATGATGCCTGGAAACAGGCGTTGTTGCAGCAACAGAAGGCGAAGGTCGAGCCTGTCATCATAGACAGTGAGACAACGGTTCTTCCGGATTACGACGGTACGGTAACCTGGCAGACGGTGACTTCGGAGGACGGAACTGTGGCGGTAAAGGTTGCAGAGGATGGCAAAACGGCAACGGCAGAACGGCCGGCTCCGGGGCAGCAGCCTCTCAAGGGAAAGCTTGCGGCAATCATTACCATCTATGGCATGACGGAGCGGATGGAGATAGACGTCACGGTCAAGCCGCTGCCAGGGGCTAATGACGATTATGGTTACATGATGGTTCATTTTATTGAGGACTCCGCCGGATATGCAGAGAAAATTTATCTGGATATTTCCCGTGGGGATAATCCGCAGCAATGGGATCCCTTAAACGGCGGGCAGCCGATACTGGCGTCTGACCTGGGTACGACCGGCGTACGCGATCCGTTCATTACCCGCAATCCGCAAACCGGGAAATACTATATCATTGCGACTGACTTGCGCGTGTTTGGCGCGGATAATGCTGGATGGGGCGTATGGCAGCAGAATTACAGCACGAAGATGAATGTCTGGGAATCGGAAGATTTAATATCCTGGAGCAGGCTGCGCCAGTTTGACGTGGCATTAAACCAGGCTGGGGAAAAACAGGCGAACATGGGCATGATGTGGGCGCCGGAGGCTACCTGGGTGCCAGATTATTATGGTAATGGCGAAGGAGCCTTTGTGGTTTACTGGTCTTCCCAGTGTTACAAGGACGAGGCACAGACGCAGAGGGATTCCGGCTCCAAGATTATGTGGGGCGCGACAAAGGATTTCACCCAGGAGACCTGGGAATTCGGCGGCGTATTTCTGGATGGCGGCAAAAATGGGTGGATTGACACCACGATTATTCAGAACGGCGACAAGACCTACCATATTACAAAGAGCAATGATGAACAGATTATCATGGAGTCCACTACGGATAAGCAATGGTGGAAACAGGGCACGAACTGGAAACGGATCCAGAGCAAGATAGGGGAGAGCCGGTACGGCGCTGTGGAAGGCCCGGCAGTATTTAAGGATCATAGCCGGGACAACCGCTGGTATTTGTTTGTAGACGATTTACCAAGCCCGGGCTATCAGCCCATGGTTTCCAGTGATTTGGACAAAGGCTGGGATTATCTGGACAGCGAAGACTATTATCTGACAGAATTTACCAAGCATGGGGGCGTACTTTCCCTGACGAAGAAGGAGTACGATGCAGTCCGTGACGCGGATGCAGCCTCTCTGGCAGAAACTTTGCAGACTGTCCGAATTGCGGTGGGAGCAGAGGAGGCGGATGTGCTGGCGGCTCTTCCCGAGACGGTTTCGGTGAATAAAGCATATAATCTTGGAACAGCCAGTCTG
Source organism: uncultured Lachnospiraceae bacterium (assembly GCA_910587895.1). GTDB lineage: Bacteria > Bacillota > Clostridia > Lachnospirales > Lachnospiraceae > Petralouisia. The sequence continues at coordinate 17,847 of CAJUOE010000127.1, read as the reverse complement.
CCGGTTACCTGGGATATCTCACGGGTGAAGACGGATTCTGTGGGAAAATATACGGTGTCCGGAACAGTCCGTACCATTGGCGCCAATAAGAACCAATGGCAGGGCAAGGGCGGTTCCACGGATTATCAGGCAGAGAATAAGAAACTTTATAGCTCCACGGAGCTGAAGGTATCTGTTCCTGTGCGGGTATCCGCAAGCACAAATCCAGATGAGGCAGACGCCAGCATCCTTGCGGATATTGCGGAGAAGGCCGGAAAGCTTGATGCGGAGAAATACAGCACACAAAGCTGGAACAACCTGCAGGCGGCGCTGGCACAGGCAAAGGAGGCACAGAAACCCGGTGCAACACAGGCAGAGATTGAAGCGGCGGAAGAACTTTTAGAAGCGGCAATTGCGGCTTTACAGCCAAAGAGCATGATAGCGAACTTTGACTTTAATCAGGATGCAGAAAATAATAAATTTACTTCGGGACAGGCGACGGCAGGCGTCAATGGAACCGTAAAACTGGAGGAACGCGATGCAGCAAACGGCAAGGCGTTATACCTGGACGGTTCCGCAAGTTACCTGGATGTTAAGAAAACAGATGGCGGCAGCCTGCTTACCGGCCTTGAGGAGGCCACGGTCTCTTTTGACGCTAGACCCGACCGTACCGATACAAACTGGGGATTCTACGCAGCGCCCAATGCAAACGCCCAGGATGCAAATAAGGAACATTATGTCGGAGCGTTGATTAAGGGCGGCACGACAACGATCGAGCGATATAACAATAACGGCAAACGCCCGAAGAACCTTTCTGTTTCCACGGGCAGCGGCTGGTCGCATGTGGACGTGGTATTTACGGAGGATGCAACTGCGATATACGTTGACGGAAGAAAAAAGGGAACGCTGGGGAGCGAGTATGCCCTGACGGACATTCTTGGGAACAGCAGCATTTTCCAGATTGGCAAAGCAAACTGGGGGAAGAATGGAGAATATTATAAGGGCTGGATTGATAACTTTGCCATATATGGCGCTGCGCTCACAGACGCGGAACTGGTAGATCCGCAGGTAGCGCAGGCGTCGGTGGAAGAGGATTTGGAGGATCTTTCGCTTGCATTTACGGCAAAGATGAATTTTGAGCTGCCTATGGAAGGGGATAATTTCTCTTCTATCACATGGGAAATGAAATCGGTCAGCAATTACCTGAAAATACAGGGAAACCAGGCGGTAGTGACGCGCCCGATGCCAGGGGAGGCAGACGCCCGGGCAGTTCTTGTTGCAACCGTAAAGCTGGGAAATGCCAGGCAGTCAAAGGAATTTTCCATTACGATACCGGCGTTGACCGAGGAAGAAATTTTAACCTGCATCGTAATTCCAGGATATGTGACCGGAGACCTCCAGCCCGAAGTGAATGGACAAAAAATTACCTGGAGCTGTGACAGGCAGGGAATTGTGTCGGCGGACGGCAAAGTAACCCTTCCAGAAAGTGGGCAGGGTAGCCGGGTGACATTGACGGCAAAAATCGGAAATAATGTTTCGGTGTCAGGGGAGGCGGTGATTTTGCCATACGGCGGCAGCATCCTTACGTATGTCCTGAAAGAGGGAGATCTTCTGGCATATAAGGACAGCCGCAGGACGGATGCGCTGTTTGCCGCAGCCAGGAGCGAGAAGACGGCAAAATTTGAGAGCCTGAACAAAGGGAAGGCCATTCTGTATGTAAAATGGGATGGAGACCAGAAACAGAAACCGGATAAGCAGATGGGTTCCCCTACGTTATTCCGAACGTCAGAGGGAACGCTGGGCGTCATCGCGGCGGCAAATAATAACGAAGAAGGCGTCTATCTCTGGGATACGAAAGATCAGGTTACGTTTACCAATGAAAGATATATAAAGTTAAACAGCAGCGGAATCAAAGTTCAGAATCCTGTGATGGTGTATGACAGTTCTTCTGCAAAATACAAGGTATTCTGGGATGGAGATAACGGAAACTCCTATCTGACAATCTTAAGTAACTTAAAGGATGCACCCAGGGCGGAAGATACCATGGCATGTACTTACCAGAGGAACGAGATACAAGGCGAAGGCCCGGAAAATACAGATATGGCGCAGGCATCTGAATTTGTAATGTCACCGGAAGAGTACAGGGTTTTCGTCAGAAAATATGGGGCATTGCATAACACCGGGATGGAAAAGGTCAACATCAGCATCAAACAGGGGCAAAAAGCAGATCTTCCAGAGACGCTGAAGGCAGCGTACAGCGACGGCAGCACGAAGAATCTGGGTGTTGTCTGGAACCAGGAGGATTTAGAGAAACTTGATACCTCGAAAGCAGGCGTCTATACGATCCGCGGGGAAGTAAAGCAGGACGCTTATGCATATCCGTTCATAGAAGAGCGCGCAGACCCACATATCTTCTATAATGAGGACGATGGGTATTACTATTCCACTGGTTCGTATTATGAGGAGAACATGTCCTCCTGCAACGTGGCGCAGTCCTACCGCAAGCTGGACATCCGGCGGGCGAAGACCATCGAAGGATTGAAGACGGCACAGGAGCATTACCTTATGGAATCGAAACCAGGAGACCGCTGGGGCGGGTTCTTCTGGGCACCGGAGTTCCACAAGATCAATGGTACCTGGTACTGCCTGGTAGGAGCGCATGATTTCGGAGCGGATGGAATCAAAGACGATACGAACTGGAACCAGAGCAACTGGTGCAGCCAGTCCATTTTGATTCCTTATATCGGGAACGGTGATAACAGCACCAGTATAGAACAGGACATAAAAGCAGGCGGAATGCTTAAAGCAGAGCAGTGGGGCGAACCCATCGTCTTAAACCTTCCTTCCCCTGCAGCGGCATCCTTTGACGTGTCTTATTATCAGGCATCCGACGGACAGGGCTACTACATTATTCCGCACAGCGCAAACCTGTTCATTATCAAAGTGAAAGGTGGCGTGGGCACAATTCCCCAGCCGGAAGGAGATGCTGTAAGGTTAAAGGGACTTCAGTGGCCGTGGGAATACGGGGTTCAGGAAAATTCAGTGACCGACAGCAACCCGGAGGGCGACGATCAGGGAATCGTGGAGGGGCCGTATCTGTTTGAATATGGCGATAAGGTATATATCAGCTATTCCGGAGCGACGGTAGATAAATACTACTGCCTGGGGCTTATGATGGCAGATAAGGACAGCAACCTCATGGATGCGTCAAGCTGGACGCAGGTTCCCTATCCGGTCATGTCTTCCTATGACACTTACGAGGGAAATATTGGCGGCGCTCCTCATGTGGGTGGCGGGCACAATTCCGTGGTATTAGACGAGTATGGAAATCTGGCATTGATTTACCATGCAAGGCCTTATCCGGATCCCCATGCCGGGACTTCCGGTGCAGGCGGGTTGTTTGATCCCTGCCGGCATACGGTCGTAAAGAGCGTGAATGTAGCCTACGATGGAACGCTTGTATTTCATATGACAGCCGAGGAAGAGCTGGATCCACAGTATAAGAATGTTACGGCGACCATTCAGGTGACGGCGGAACAGAATTCCCAGAACCCACAGGATCCCATCCGCGTGGAAAAGATCAAATTAAACAAGGCAAAACTTGCGCTTGGCGTGAAGGATGAGTTCACCCTGAAAGCTGCCATTACGCCCAAATCCCTTGCCGGTACAAAGGTGGAATGGAAATCCAGTAATAAGAGGATCGTAACTGTCAGCAAAAAAGGCCTGGTAAAGGGCAAGAAGAAAGGAACCGCTACGATTACGGCAGAGGCGGGTGGAAAGACCGTAAAATGCAAAATCACCGTCAAGTCGGCTCCAAAAAAGATTTCGCTCAATGCCAGGAAGAAAACCCTCAGGAAAGGAAAAACCTTCCAGATCAGGGTAAAGAAATCGCCGAAAAACAGCGTGAGCAATAAGATTACCTATAAGAGCAGCAATAAGAAGGCAGTAACCGTATCAAAGAGCGGTAAGGTGAAAGCCATAAAGAAGGGCAGGGCGACAATCACGGTGACGTCCTGTAATGGCAAGAAGGCAAAGCTTAAAATAACCGTTAAATAATAAAGGAGAAAAACGAATGGAAAAGAAAAGACGAAAACACAGGCTAACCGCCCTGCTGCTCGCGGTATCGCTGGCAGTAACCGGCATCCCGGCTGCTGGCATAAAAACACAGGCGGCGGATGCGCCGGAAGGGTGCAGCCTTCTGGCGAGGTATCCGTTGCAGCAGGATGTGAATGATGTTTCAGGCAATGGCAGGAATGGCAAAGTGCATGGAAGCGTGTCCTACAACAATGGGCTGGTCCTGCCGGGCGGCAAGAAGACCAGCGCAGAAGATGCATCTTATGTAACCCTTCCGGGAAATATGTTCACCGGAAAAGAGAAACTTACCATTTCTGTCTGGATTAAGAATGCCACAGACAAGGGAAATTATGCAGCCCTGTTTTTTGGAACGGCGCCACAGGACAATAAAATGCCGTTGAATTACTGGCTGTTCAATCCGATTAACCCCGGGGGATTGTTTAAATCCGTATTTACAGATGCGGACAATGCGGACAGCCCCTATAGCACCGAGGCGGGCGTGACTGCCGGCGACACTATGCAGTACAAAGGAAAATGGGCGCATTACACCACCGTACTTACCGAGGATTCCGTTACCGGATACATCAATGGCAAACAGGTGGGAACGGCCTCTAAGAGCAAGAAGGTATCGGAGTTTAAATCCGGGATCCAGGCTTATATCGGAAGGTCAAATTATATAGAAGATATGACGTATGCAGGTTCTTTCTGCGACCTTAAAATATACGAGGGAGCCATGGAACAGGCGCAGGTGCGCGAACAGTATTTTGATACGGAGTATCTCGCGCAGGAGATGCGCGAGTCGCTGCTGCCGGAAATCGCCAATGATCTTTCCCTGGCAGAACAGACGGAGAACGGGATTGTCGCGGAGGCAAAAAAGCTGGAGCTTCCCGGTGAATTTCGCGGCGCGTCCATCACATGGTCTTCCGACAAGGAAGGCGTGATTTCCAGGGAGGGGCAGGTAATTCTTCCGGCGCAGAAGGAGAGCGTTACCCTCACGGCAAAGCTGGTATCAGGGAATGCCAAACAGGAAAGAAGTTTTGTGGTTACCGTATTGCCGGCAGATGAAAAGCTTTCCTATGTGAAAGAAAACCTTCAGGTTCCCTATGTGTTGGACAGCGGCGTGAGCCTGCCGACACAGATGTTGGGAGCATCCATATCCTGGAGCGGCAGCGCCTGCGTAAAGGGCGATGGAAGCATTGCGGCAGATTTTAAGGGCAAACAGGAATATCAGTTAAAAGCGATATTGTCCGATGGCAGCAAAAGTGAAGAGAAAACATTCCGCGGATGGCTGCTGGGAACGGATGCAGGATATGTGGAAAGCTATACGCGCACACCCTCCGGGGATTGCGTAGACCAGCTTGCCCGCAGTATGTTCCTTGCGTACAGCGAGAATGGCAGGGATGGATTTAGCGCCCTGCATGATGATTACGGCGTATTGTTCATGCGCGCGGAGAGCAAAGAAAATGAACAGCTTATCATCAAGAGCTTAAAAGATCCGTACCTGTTCTATACCAAAGAAGGCAAATACGGAGTGGCGGCGGTAAGGACGGAAAAGGCGGGGGAAAAGGATGCGACAAAGTCATCTTCCGTTATGTTCTATACCAGTGAAGACCTCATTGATTATGACGAGGTGGGATTTATTGATTTGAAGACGGATTTGGCGGTCAACGAGCCGGTCTGCGCATATGATTCCAGTACAGACAGTTACCGGATTACCTGGAATGACGGCGCTGGGAATTATTATCAGAATACGCTGCCTGAAATCAGTGCCACGGCGCAGGCGTCAGCGCCGGCAGAAATAGCCCCGGCATCTGTCCGCAGTGCGGATCTGGGCTTATCCGGCACAAAGCAGGGCAACCTCCTGCCGCTGGAATATGCGAAAGCTGTAAGGCTGAAAAATAAATTATCGAAGATTGTCAACACCGGGATGGAGGTTCCGCAGTCCCTGCGGACAACGTCCGAAGAGGAAGTGCGGGCGGTTCGCGCAACAGCTCATTATAACGACGGCTCAACAGCTTCTAAGAAGGTCGTGTGGGATCTGTCTAAAGTTGATTTCACGAAACCCGGTACATATACGGCGACAGGCACGGTGACGCAGCCGACTTTTCACAACAGCAAGCCGCTGTTCGAGGCGCGTCCGGATCCGCAGATGGTAAAATACAATGGGAAATTTTATTTTATTTCCACAGATGAACATGGACAGGGAAGAATTTATATCCGGCAGAGCAATACGCTTGAGGGCATTAAGAATTCCACAGAAAGGCTCCTGCTGGATGGAACGTCGTTTCCACACTTATTTACCGCATGTCTGTGGGCGCCGGAGCTTCATGTCATAGAAGGGCAGCTGTACCTGTTCTTCTCCGGCAGCCTTACAAACTGGTCAGGGGTGCAGTCTCATGTCATGAAATTAAAAGAGGGCGGCGATCCCATGAAAACAGCGGATTGGGAGACGCCCATCCGTGTAAAGGATCAGGATGGAAACAATCTGTATGACGCAGATACGCAGGGAATTACCCTGGATATGACGTATTTTCAGGTGGGAGATCAGGGATATGTGGTCTGGGCGCAGAGACAGCTTCATCCGGTAGACACAGGCTCCTGGCTGTATATCGCCACCGTGGACAAAGAAGACCCATGGCAGCTTACCAGTGAGCGTACGGCAATCTGTAAGCCGGATTACGGATGGGATAACAACGGCACGTTTGTGGTGGAAGGCCCATTTGTCCTTCAGAAAGACAGCAAAATCTATCTTACGTTTTCGGGATCTGGCACAGACCATACGTATTGCGTGGGATTGCTGACGGCGTCTGAGGACGGAAACCTCCTGGAGGCGTCTTCCTGGAGGAAACGTAATTTCCCGATATTTACCTCCTGGTCGGTGGCGGGTCAGTATGGTCCCGGGCATAATGCCTATATCATGGATGATGACGGGCTGGTATATAATATTTACCATGCAAAATGGAACAAGGGGATCAGAAGCGCCAGCATCCGGCGGGTACATTTTGACATGGATGGGGAGCCGGTACTGGATATGGTGGAGGAACGTGATTTGCTGGATGAATACAAGTCTGTGAGTATGCAGGTAATCGTGCCGGGGAAGGACGAAGGCAGCGCGGACTTGGATAAAGAGCCGAATCCTCCGATAGCGCCGGGGGCAACCTCTGTGACAAACAAGCCTGGCAGTCAGACTACAGAATCCGAGGTTTCGGTAAAGAAATCGCTTGCCGTCCCCAAAGTGACCCTGAAGAAAAAGTCGAAGACGAAACTGAATGTCAGGTGGAAGAAGATTGCCGGGGCAAGCGGTTACAAAGTGCAGTATTCCCTGAAAAAGAAATCAGGATTTAAAACCATTACCATAAAGAAAGGCAAGACGACAGGCTATACGATATCACGGCTGAAGAAAGGCAAGACCTATTATGTGAGGGTTTGCGCTTACCGCACGGTGAAAGGTAAGAAAATATCCGGTAAATGGAGCAAGGCAAAGACCATAAAATTAAAGTAAAGCCATAGAAATTATATATGCTTTGAATGCAGTACAAAGGCCGTGCATACTGTCTGGGAAAATTTTCCCGCGGTATGCATGGCTCTTTGCGTTTGCAGGATAAATCCATTCATGATAAGATAGGGAAAAGATGTAGCAAGGAGGAGACGGACATTGGCAAAGCACAAATGGAAAAACAGCATGATGGGGGAGTTCCTGTTATTTGGCATAATTTTGCTTATCCTTCTTGTGGCAACCTTTACGCTGTCAAACGGAATTTCAGGAAAAATCCTGTCTGCCCATTCCAGAGAGTCGGGAGAGAAGATTCTGCTGCAGATTAAGAATTCATTGGATGACTTTGACGAAAACCTGGAAAATATTCTGACAAACCTTGGATATAGCCCTACGATTGTCCAATATTTTAAGGGGGATGTATCCGGACGGGTCGTTCTCCGCAATGATGTGCTGGTAGTCCTGGGCAATACGGATATCCTTCTGGATGGCATAAAAGGCATTGGGCTGTATGACAGCGAGGGCGGACTGCTGATAGATTATGGGGAATACCCGGCACAGGCCTGGCAGAAAGACGGCGAAGAGGAGGGGGATGCCGTCTTGCAGTATTCAGATCTTTATGTATGTGAGAATGGGACGACGCTCTGTACCGTTGCCATGCCGGTCTATGATATGGATAGCTGGTCTTACCGGAAACGGATTGGAACCTGTGCTTTTCTGCTGGAAGTGGAAGGGTTTAAGGATATGCTTGACCAGATGCAGATTACCGATCATTCAGAAATGGTGATTACAGACCGCAGGCACCAGGTAGTGGCATATATGGGGCAGCAGGGGAATGAGCCAGTGACTTATGATATTGCCGGGAAGCGGGAGGACCACAATTACATTGTCAATGAGGCAAAGACAGAAAGGATGGACTGGACAATTGCCAGCATCATCCCCAGGGAGGACTTAAAGGAACAGTTCAACTATTTGCAGGTTATGAATATTGCAACCTGCTTGATCGTCGTTTTGCTGTTGCTTTTGTTTGGCATTTTCTGCTACCGTAATATTCTTCGCCCGGTTCAGAGCCTGGCTGCATTTGTCCAGAACCACTTAAAACAGCCGCAGGAGCGGATAAAGCTTCATGCGGCAAGTGAAATTGAAGGGCTGGCAGAAAACTTAAACCGGATGCTGGATGAGAAGAACGCTGCAAGCCAGAGGCTTTCGGATATGCAAAAGCAGGTATATCAGATGGAAATTTTACAGAAACAGGCAGAGCTTTTGGCGTACCAGAGCCAGATTAAGCCGCATTTTTTGTATAATACGTTAGACTGTATTCAATCAATGGCATATGAATACGGCGCGGAGCAGGTGGCGGAAGTGATTCTGGATTTGTCGCGGATGTTCCGCTATTCCATTGCCGGAGACGGGATGGTTCTGCTGCGGCAGGAGCTTGACTATATCAGGCAGTATGCGTCTATTATCAATTGTCGTTTTATGGGGCGGCTGAATGTGGAGATAAAGGCAGAGGAGGAGCTTTTGAACGTGCAGATGCCAAGGCTTTTGTTACAGCCATTGGTGGAGAACGCTATATTCCATGGACTGGAGCGGTGCAGCAGGAGAGGGACGGTAAAGGTGAGCGCAGAATCGCAGGATATGGGGATGCGGATAGAAATTGCAGACAACGGGCATGGGATGACGACGGAGGAGTTAGAGAAACTGCGCCGGAAATTAAAAAACAGCGGGCAGCCAGAGCAGATGGCGCAGGTATCAGGGGAAGGATCCGGCGTCGGCATGGTGAATATTTATCAGCGGTTGGAACTTTTGTATGGCGGCAAGGCGGCGTTTCGGATAGAAAGCCGCCTCGAAGAAGGCACCAGGATTACGTTGGAACTGCCGAAAAGATGGGAGGGACAGATCAGTGTATAAAGTGTTGCTTGTGGATGACGAACCCTGGGTATTGCGCGGCATCCGGGGGTTTTTTAACACAATGGAGGAAGAATATTCCGTGATTGGAGAGGCTGAGAACGGCAGGGATGCGCTGGAGCTTGCGAAACGTGAGTGTCCTGACATCGTGATTTCCGATATCCGGATGCCTGATATGGATGGGCTTGCATTTGTGGAGGCGCTGCGGGAGAATAACATCCGTGCAAGGGTCATTATGCTGAGTGGATATGCGGAATTTGAGTATGCAAGACGCGCGCTGTGCCTTGGCGTGGATAATTATCTGTTAAAGCCTCTGGATCGCCGGGAGCTGCGGGATGCCCTAGAGAGAATAAAGACGGGAATAGAAAAGGAAAAGCAGGCAAAGCAGGAAGAAGAGAGCGAATATAGCGAAATCAGCGCCATCATGGCAGATATTGACAGCAGTTATACGGAGGATTTTACACTAAATGACCTGGCGGAAAAATACTCGCTCAGTACCTCGCATTTAAGCGGTGTCATAAAACGGGAAACGGGAAAGACTTTTACGGAACATGTGGCGGAGAGGCGCATCAGAAAGGCGGAACAGTATTTAAGGAATGAGCGGTATTCCGTGGCAGAAGTTGGGCGGATGGTAGGTTACCATGATTATTATTATTTTACGAAATGGTTCAAGAAACTGACTGGGATGACGCCCAGTAAATACCGCAGGGACAGGAAGGAGAAGTTTCAGTGAACAGAAGGAAAGCTATTTGGAGAGCCTTTGCGGTTGCAGTATTTGCCGTATCATTATGCGGTATAGCAATGTGGAACCACAGGTTGGGCATCATGGAAGAAGATGTAGAGGAATTTGAATGGTTTTGCAGCGTATCCCACTGGGATCCCCCTGAATGGTCTCTGGAGGAGGATACGGTAACCGGGCAAATCAGCCGGGAAACGGGAGTGTCCTTTACGTATCATATTCCACAGAAGAATACAGATATGCAGCTTGGGCAGATGTTGGTAAAAGGCAGGCTGCCGGATGTGATATCCATTATGGATTCCGGGCAGCAGAAACAGCTTGTGGAATCCGGGAAGGTATGGGATATTCGGGAATTATTGGAGAAATATGATTCAGATTCTCCTTTGCTGGAACAGTTTCCGCAGGATGTGGAGAAGATACTTGAGGAGGCGGAGGGGGGCTGGTACAACTATCCCAGCCACATCAATTCTCCGGATATGAGGAAACTATATCCGCCCTGTGATGACTATTACTGGGACTTGCTTTATTACCAGTCGAATGAGGGCATTATGTTTAACCGTGCAATTATGGAGCGCCTGGGGCTGAAAGTGGAAGATTTGCAGACGGAGGAACAGGCGCTTGAGGCGTTGCGAAGGGTAAAAAAATCGGGTGGGGAGAATGGGGAAGAATGGATACCGCTGCTTTTGAACGGGGAAAAGTATGAGCAGAGTTCCATGTCTGCCCTCAGCAAGTCTTTCGGTGTAAAATGGACGGATGCGGAGGGAAGATACAGGGATTATTATCTGGCTCCGCAGGCGAAACAGGCGATGAAATTTCTGAACGCTGCTTATCGGGAGGGATGCCTGGATCCCGGGCAGCTGTCCTATGACGTGGAAAAGATGCAGCAGCTTTTGCAAAGCGGCAGGGTTTTTTGTTTTATCGGCAATCTGGCGGACGCAGGCGTAGATGAACGGGAATGGGAGGGAGGAATAATCCTGTCATCCCTTGGAGACGCTCCTACCGTGCTGTCAAGCTGCCAGGCGCAGGTCTGGCTCCACACCTATATTTCCAAAAGCTGTAAAAATCCGCAAAAGATTGCAAAATGGCTGAGTTTTATGGCAGGCGAGAAGGGCCTGATGCTCAATTATTTTGGAATTGAGGGCAGGGATTATGTTAGAAAGGATGGACTGCCGGAAAGAACCCGGGAAGGGATGGAAGGAGAAAACAGCCCGGAAAATGGGTTTTGGATTTTCTGGCCTTTTGCCAATACTACCTGGGAGAAACATATAGAACGTCCGCCGAAGGAAGACAGCCGGCAGGCGGCTGCGTATCGCGTGCAGACCGCCATGGGAAGGTATAAGGGGGCAGGCCTGTATGAAAATGCGCTTGTGGCAGGCCTCAGTAACGATCTGGAAGAAAAAAGCGATTATGGGGATCTGGTAAACGAGGTTAAAGAGTACAGGAGGAACCGGCTTGTGCCGGTGATTACAGCGGACAGCCCCGAACAGTTTGAAGAGGAATATGGAAATTTCATACAGGGGCTTACGGATCTGGGGCTGCCCAGGCTGGATGGGGCACTAAACGAATGTTACCAAAAACGGTGCGAACGTTTTGGCATTACGCTTGCGGATGATTATCAGAAAATAAGACAAAAATAACGAAAATAAAGCATAGGAACAGGACATTTTTTGCCATAAAATAATATTATAAAATTTATGAAGGAGGCAAAGGATGAGGAAGAAGGATTTGTATTGGAAACGGGGCGTTGCCATGGTTCTGTCAGCAGCGATGGCGCTTACCGGATTTCCGGCAAACGTAAGGGCAGCCGATGAGCCGGCAGAAACGGTGGTACGTTTTGATTTTAACCAGGAGCCTGTGAACGGTGTTTTTACATCCGGGGACGTGAAGGCAACGGTGCAGGGAAATTGTTCCCTGCGGGATCGGGATTCCGACAATGGGAAAGCCCTTTATCTGGACGGCAGCAGTGGATTCTTGAATGTGGCAAAAAGCGATGGCAGCAGCCCGCTCAAGGGTGCGCAGGAGGTTACGATATCGTTTGACGCCAAGCAGGACAGGACAGAGACGAACTGGATGTTCTATGCTGCGCCGAATACAAATGCGCCGGTAAACAGCCGGGAGCATTATCTGGGGGCTCTGGTGAATAATGGAAATATTATTGTGGAGCGGTACAACAATACCGATGGACGCCCGAAGAACCCATCAGCCGTGATCGGCAACGAATGGGTGCATATTGACGTGGCTGTCACAAAGACGGCAACACAGCTTTATGTAAATGGAATCAAGGCGAGCGAGACGGCCAGTACCTACCAGCTCGGGGACATCCTGGGCGGAACGGGCGGCATTTTCCAGATCGGAAAGGCGAACTGGGGCAATGGCGAATACTGTAAAGGATGGATTGATAATTTTGAAATCCGCAGCCGCGCGCTCTCGGAATCCGAGATTACGACAGACGATGTTATTCGCAGAGCTGTCAGTGCGGATGCAGGCGCTATCAAATTGCCGGAAAGCGTGAAAAAGGATTTTTCCCTTCCAGCCAAAGGTGCGAATGGGTGTGATATTAGCTGGAGCGTAGAAGAAAACAGTTATATCAGGATTGAAGGTGGTACGGCAAAGGTTACGCGTTCCACGGAAAATGACGGTGAGGCAAAGCTTACAGCTACTGTTTCCAGGAAGAATCCGCCTAATCAGATTAGGGAGACGAGGACTTTTACGGTGAAGGTAGAGCAGCTTTTGGATGAGGCGGGAGCGGCCAGCCGCCAGCTTGCAATCCCCAATATTGACAATATCCGGGGAAATATTACGCTGCCCTCACAGATAGAGGTGGAAGATTATGAAAATGTGACAGCAACGGTGAGCTGGAAATCTGAGAAACCGCGTATTATAGCAGATACGCCGCAGGATGGAAAGCCGGCGGGCGTTGTCACGCGCCAGAACAGGGATGAGACCGTGAAATTGACGGCAACGGTTACGGCAAACGGAAAGACGGCTACAAGGGAGTTTACAGCCACGGTAAAGGCAGCCTGCCAAATGGCAGAGACTACGGATTACCTGTTTGCATTTTTTGAAAATAACGGCGGAGCCGCACAGCAGCAAATTTTCCTGGCAAGTAGCCATGACGGCAACAACTGGATGGATTTAAATGCCAGGAAGGCGGTATTAAGCGTAGCGGATTCCGTAAGAAGCGAGGAAGACCTTGCCAAGAACCAGAATCAGGCGGGCGTGCGCGACCCCTATATCATCCGTTCGCCGGAGGGAGACCGTTTCTGGATTATTGCCACGGATTTGTGCATCGGCCCTGATGATATTGCAGCAGGCACGGTAGGCTGGGGGATTTCCCAGTACAATGGCAGCCATTGCCTGAGAATCTGGGAATCGGATGACCTGGTGAACTGGTCTAAGCCCTGGCTTGCAGATGTGGCCCCGGCAGACACGACTTGTGCCTGGGCGCCGGAGGCAGTCTATGACGAGACGACCGGGGAATATATTGTATTCTTTGCATCCATGACAACGATGAACGATAATAAAAAAGTACAGAAAGTTTACTACGTAAAGACCCGGGATTTCCGTACATTTACGGAGCCGGTAATGATGGTGGATAATGGCGAAGACCATATTATTGATACGACAATCCTCAAAGCGGAGGATGGAACTTATTACCGTGGTTCTGCGGCAGACGGCAGCATCCGTCTCCAGAAGTGCAAGGATGGAGACTGGAAAGGGCTTGACAGCTGGGAGACGCAGGGATCCCTGAGGGATATTGCGAAGTTTAGCGGCGGTCTGGAAGGCCCGGAATTATTTAAATATAATGAGGACGACTATAAGGTAGTAGACGGCGAGAAGAAGGTTACGTATGGTCTGCTGGCAGATAATTACGGAGCCTTGGGCTATGTGCCTTTCTATACCACGGATATTGCCAATGCAGCCTGGGTTCAGACAGAAGACTATGATTATAATTTTGACACCTTGCACAAACGCCACGGCGGCATCCTCAATTTGACAGCGGAAGAGTATGATCGGGTGATGGGAGCATGGGGCCCGAAGTCAATTGTGGTGAAAACAGCTCCGGAGACGGTTACCTATGATGTTGCAGATAAGGTATTTGCGGTTTCCGGGCTTGTCCTTGAGGTGGCTTATGCCAATGGACAGAAGGAGGATGTGGCTTATCCGGCGTCCGGCAAGAATCAGAGAAAGTTCGCGTTTACGGCGGGCGCGGAAACGGTGGCGGCTGGAAGACAGCAGATTACCGTAACTTATGGAGAGAAGAGCGCGACGTTTGAGACTACGGTAGAATTGGATCAGTCCGGGCTGCAGCCGGAGGAAAAAGTTCTGGCGGAATTTAATTTCGATGATGAAGAGAATGGTTTTTCCAGCACATATGCCAAAGCAGTGGGCGGACATGTGTTGAAAGACAGCTATGCTAAGAGCATGGGAAAGGCCCTGTATTTAGACGGGACGTCCACCAGTTATCTTACCGTAACGGACAAAGAAGGTGGGAGCCTGCTTGCCGGAATGCGGGAGCTTACGATTTCTTACGATATGAAACCGGACAGGAGCGATGCGAACTGGGTTCTGTACGCCGCCCCGGATAACGGTAAGCAGACCTACAATTCAGAAAAATATCTGGGCATTCTGGAAAAGGAAGGGACAACGACGGTGGAGCGTTACCTGAATTCTGGAAAGCGGCCGACGAATCCTTTTGCTGCGACAGGAAACAAGTGGCATCATGTGGATGTGGTGGTAAGTAAAACCAGTACCACTATCTATGTTAATGGCGGGAAAGTGAAAGAGCAGGCAAGCGCATATGCAATAAATAATATTCTGGGCAAGACCGGCGTGCTCTATATCGGCAAGGCAAACTGGGGCGACAATGGCGAATATTTCAAAGGTTATCTTGACAATTTCAGAATCGTAAATCATGCATTAGAGGAAAGCAGGGTTCTGGAATTATCGCAGGATTTCCGAAATGAGCAGCCGTTGCTGACAGGAGCTATCATCGGTACGGCGCCCGACAGCGAGACTGCGCTTACGTATCGGGGAACGGACGACCATACGGCGGTTACGACGCTGTTGGATGATGAGAAGAAAGAAATCCAGCCCTATGTGCAGAAAGGCGTGGATCTGACGAGGATTCCGGTGAGCTTTGAGCTGAACGGCACAGGGGTTGTGGTTAAGGTTGACGGCAAGGAATTCCAGAACAAAGGAAACCTGGATTTGTCTAAGGATGTTACGGTAACTTTTTCCACGGCTGGCAGGGATGAAGAAACCTGGACGATGAAACAGCCAATATTCTGCAATAACCCGGTGCTTCCCGGACAATACGCGGACCCGGATATTGATTATTTTGACGGCAAATTCTGGATTTATCCGACGACAGACGGCTATCCGGGCTGGAGCGGCACACAGTTCCATGCATTCTCCTCCCCTGATATGGTGAACTGGGAAGACGAGGGCATCATTATGGAGCTTGCCAACGATAATCCGGGTAAAAATGACAAGGGCGTACAGATTGCAGTCTCCCCGTGGGCAGTCAAAGGAAGCGCGTGGGCGCCTACGATTGAGAAGAGAAATGGAAAATTTTATTTCTACTATTGTGGAAAGGATGCGGATGGAGCCTCCCAGATTGGCGTGGCAGTGGCTGACCATCCGGCAGGACCTTACACCGACAGGGGAACGCCACTGGTTACGACAAAGATGTGCCACGACCTGGGACTGAAAATCAGCCAGGCCATTGACCCCTCCATATTTGTGGATGATGACGGAAGCGCTTACATGTCGTTTGGAAACGGCGGAGGAGGCTCCATACTGGCAAAGCTGACGGACGATATGATGAACATTGAAGAGGGAAGCCTGAAACAGATTACCGGGCTGACCGATTTCCGTGAATCCGTAGTAATCACCAAGGCGAACGGCAAGTATCACTGGACCTGGTCCTGTGACGACGCCAACAGCCCCAACTACCATGTAAATTACGGCGTTAGCGATAAGCTGATTCAGGATGACGGAACGGTGAAGGTAGAGTTAAAGAAGAAGAATCTCCTTAGCAAGGATGAGAGCAAAAATATCCTTGGCAGCGCCCACCAGTCCGTAGTCCATGTCAAGGACGCAAGCGGTAAAGATCGCTATTTCATGGCATACCACAGGTTCTACACGCCGTTGAATATCTTTACCACGGCGCTGGGCGTACACCGCACGACCTGTATTGACGAGATTACGTTTGACAAGGATGGTTATATGCAAATCACTCCTACTTTAGAGGGCGTGTCCGCAGTCCAGATGCCAGGGCAGGGAGGCGACAATACCGGCAAGCCGGGAGGCGACGATGATAAGAAGGATGATGATAAGAATGATCCGGCGAAGAAGATTCCGGTAACCAAGGTGACGCTGAACAAGACGAAACTGACGATGGGCGTGAAGGAAACATTCACTTTGAAAGCAAAGGTTTTACCTGCGGACGCCACAGACCGGAAGGTGAGCTTTAAGAGCAGCGACGGGAAGGTCGTTAGCGTCAAGAATGGAAAGCTTGTCGCGAAGAAGAAAGGGAAGGCGAACATTACTGTGACGGCGGACGGCAAGAAGGTGGTCTGCAAGGTGACGGTGAAAGCGGCGCCCACCAGGAAAGCCAAAGTGACCCTTAATGCGAAGAGCGTAAAGCTGAAACTGAAAGGGAAAAAGACTTTCCAGATAAAGCCGAAGGTTACTTCTAAATTTGGCAGCGCAACATTCAAATATACGATAGATAAAAAAGGCAAAAAGGTCGTAAAGGTTGATAAGGACGGCAAGGTTACCGCCAGAAAGAAGGGCAAGGCAACCATCACCGTGAAACCGTTTAACGGCAAGGGAAAGAGTGCGAAACTAAAAATAACAGTGAAATAGGAACCGCCATTATTCAGATGATGGCAGGATAAACAAGGAGGAATGGTAACGCAAAGGTTATCATTCCTCTTCCTTTTGATGGATAGTTCCGATATGCATGGTATGGAAAATTTTGTTTTTTAGTAAAATGTGTGACAGATCTAAAAAAATTACGAATATTATCATGTAGGCGCCTATAAGACACGGTAGAAAGGAGGATGAGAATGGAAGACAAGCAGATTGTCCGGATGTTTCTGGATGGAGAGGAGAAGGCAATTCAGGAGCTGGATAAGAAATACAACCGATTTTGCTTTAAGATTGCCTGGAATATTTTAAATAACAGGGAAGATTCGGAAGAGTGTGTCAACGACACATGGTTCCGTACCTGGAATTACATTCCGCCGAAAGAGCCGGCGATTCTCTCTTCCTTCGTAGGCAGGATTACGAGGGGGCTGGCGCTCGACCGCCTGCGTAAGAAATATGCACAGAAACGCGTAGACATGCACATGGCGGATTTGGAGGCTGAGACTGCAAAATTAGACAGCCTCATCGTGGATACGCTGGAGGATAAGATTGCAGAAACGCAATTCTATGAGATATTAAATGATTTCTTATGGAAACTTGCGGAGCGTGACCGGGATATTTTTCTCAGGAGATACTGGCATATGGACAGCCTGAAAGAGATTGCAGCAAGGCATGGCAGGACGCAGGGGAGCATTCGGGGCAGCTTGTACCGCAGCCGCAAAAAACTGTATCAGCGTTTAAGGGAGGAGGGAATGAGCGTATGAATCGGAAGAGATAT
>CAJUOE010000126.1 GCA_910587895.1 uncultured Lachnospiraceae bacterium | reverse complement strand
TAGGGCAGGTAGTTCTTTGCCAAAAGCACCTGTCACAAAATGTGACAGGTGACAATTGCATAAAGATTGCACTCGGAAAACACGTTTTCCAGATGCAATCTTTTGCAATGTGACTCTGCTGCAACAGCAGCAGGTCCTTTTGGCAAATAGATTTAGATCATTCCTGCCCTATTCACTATCATGAAAAATTTTATGCCACATCAAACTGTGAATTATACAGCTCCGCATAAAATCCACCCTTTGCCAGCAGTTCCTTATGGTTCCCCTGCTCGATAATGTCCCCATCCTTCATTACCAGAATCAGGTCCGCATCTTTAATGGTGGACAGGCGGTGTGCAATCACAAAACTCGTTCTTCCCCTCATAAGGTTATTCATTGCCTTCTGAATGCGCTCCTCCGTCCTTGTATCAACCGAGGAAGTCGCCTCATCAAGAATCAGAATCGGATTATCTGCAAGGATGGCCCGGGCAATCGTAAGAAGCTGTTTCTGTCCCTGCGAAACATTGCTTGCATCCTCATTCAGCTCCATCTGGTAACCGCCGGGCAGCGTGGAGATAAACCGATGCGCATGTGCCGCCTTTGCCGCGGCGATCACTTCCTCATCTGTAGCATCGAGCCTGCCATAACGGATATTCTCCATAATCGTGCCTTTAAACAGCCAGGTATCCTGAAGCACCATGCCAAAGTTCTCCCGCAGTTCGCTGCGGTCAAAAGAACGCAGGTCATTGCCGTCCACACAAATACGCCCTTTCATTACATCATAAAAACGCATCAGCAGTTTCACCATCGTCGTCTTTCCGGCGCCGGTAGGCCCGACGATGGCCACCATCTCACCCGGCTCCACTTCGCAGTTAAAATCATGGATGATAATTTTATCTTTGTCATAACCAAACTGTACATGTTCAAAAGTAACCCTGCCCTCCATCTCATTCATCTTAACCGGATGCTCCACCGGCGCCTCTTCTTCCTCTTCCAGAAATTCAAAGACGCGCTCTGCCGCTGCTGCCGTTGCCTGAAGCATGTTCGACACCTGCGCCACCTGTGAAATCGGCTGGGTAAACTGGCGCACGTACTGGATGAAGGACTGAATCTCCCCTACCTCAATAGAGCCCTGAATGGCAAGCAGGCCGCCCACCACTGCAACCGCCACATAACCGATATTTCCCACAAACATCATGATCGGCTGCATCATGCCGGATAAGAACTGGGACTTCCATGCCGATTGAAACAATATGTCATTCGTCTCGTCAAATTCCTGAAGCATATCGTCTTCTTTGTTAAATGCCTTCACAATATTGTGCCCGCTGTATACTTCCTCTACCTGTCCATTGATTTTGCCAAGGTATTCCTGCTGCGCCACAAAGTATTTCTGAGAAAACTTCACTACAACGGCAATCAAAATACCGGAAATCGGAAGAATGACCAGCGCAATCACTGTCATGACCGGACTGATGCTCAACATCATGACAAGAATTCCAATCAACATCGTGACGGAGGTAATCAACTGCGTAATGCTCTGGTTCAGTCCCTGCCCCAGGGTATCCACATCATTGGTAATCCTGGATAACACTTCACCTACCGTCCGTGATTCAAAATATTTCATTGGCATACGGTCTATCTTCTTTGAGATATCTTCGCGGAAACGGAAACATATTTTCTGTGTGATCCCGGTCATTACGTAACTCTGAATAAAGGAACAAAACGCACTGAACAGATATATGGCAAGCAGAAACAGCAAAATCTGCCCGATTTTCCCAAAATCAATCGCACCTGTTCCGGATACCTTTGCTACCAATCCGTTAAAAAGTTCCGTGGTTGCATTTCCCAGTATCTTAGGACCCGTAATGCCAAAAACCGTAGACGCCACTGCAAAAATCAGCACACAAAATACGCCGATTTTATAACGCCCCATATACTGAAGAAGTTTTGAGGCTGTCCCTTTAAAATTCTTCGCCTTCTCTCCCGGCATCATTCCCGGTCCATGCGGCCCATGCCCTGGGCCGCGCCCCATTCTTCCTGCCCGTCTTTGTTCGCTCATGCGCCAACACCTCCCTGATTCTTAAGCTCCTGTTCGGAAAGCTGGGAACCTGCAATTTCCCGATAAGTCTCACAATTCTTCATCAGCTCCTGATGGGTTCCTATTCCCGCAACTTCTCCCTCCTCAAGAACAATGATCTGATCTGCATGGAGGATTGTACTGATGCGCTGCGCCACAATGATCACGGATGCTTCCCGCGTCTTCTTCCCCAGCGCCTTACGCAGCGCCACATCCGTTTTATAATCCAATGCAGAAAAACTATCGTCAAACAGATAAACTTTGGGATTCTTTGCAATTGCACGTGCAATCGACAGCCTCTGTTTCTGTCCGCCGGAAACATTCGTTCCTCCCTGGGAAATTTCGCTGCCAAACTGTTCGTCTTTTTCTAAAATAAAGTCTTGCGCCTGTGCAATTTCGGCGGCCTCCTCCATCTGCGCCTCGGAAACATTTCCAGAAAAACAGATATTGGACGCGATAGTCCCGGAAAACAACACGCCTTTCTGCGGCACATAACCGATAAGCTCGCGAAGCTTCCTCTGGCTCATCTGCCGGATATCAACGCCATCCATCGTAATCCTGCCCGCCGTCACATCATAAAATCTGGGTATCAGATTTAACACTGTAGATTTACCACATCCGGTACTTCCAATAATCGCCGTTGTCTGCCCCGGTTTTGCCTGAAAGGAAATATGGCATATGGCGTCCTCGTCCGCACCCGGGTAACGGAAAGAGACGTCCTCAAACGCCACCTCGCCCTGCCAGTTTTCCCTGCTGTCATCCAGAGGTTTCTCAGGATCTGAAATAGTCTCCTGCGTATGGATGACTTCTTCGATACGGTTTGCAGCCACACCGGCACGCGGCAGCATCACGGATACCATGGTAATCATCAGAAATGCCATCACAATCTGCATCGTATAGGTGATAAATGCCATCATGTCTCCAACCTGAAGATTCCCCATATCTACCCCCTGCGCGCCAAACCAGACAATCATGACCGTGATACAGTTCATGATCATCATCATGGCAGGCATCATCATAGACATTACCCGGCTGGTAAAAAGCTGCGTTTTCATCAGATCCCTGTTCGCACCCGCAAAGCGCTCTTCCTCAAATTTTTCCCTGGAAAATGCGCGGATAACGGGAACGCCTGTTAAAATCTCCCTGGAAACCAGGTTCAGGCGGTCCACCAGCGTCTGCATTTTCTTAAATTTCGGCATCGTGACTGCCATCAGGATTCCCACCAGAAGTATAATACTGCCAACGGCAATTCCGATAATCCAGCCCATGCCCGTCTTCGTGCTGGAAACTTTGATAACGCCGCCAATACCAATGATCGGCGCATACAAAATCATACGCAGCAGCAATACCGATACCATCTGCACCTGTTGGATATCGTTTGTACTTCTTGTAATCAAGGACGCCGTGGAAAACTGCTCCATTTCGCTGCTCGAAAACCGCACTACTTTCTGGAATACCCTGCCCCTTAAAGCCATTCCAATCTTTGCCGACGTCCGGGATGCAAAAAATCCTGCCAGAATAGCGGCGAGCATCATGATAATTGAAATGGCAAGCATCTTGCCCCCGGTACGCAGCATATAGTTATTCTGGTAATTCGCCATATTATAGCCTAATGCCTCGTATTCTTCCTTCACCATGAGCCGCGCACGCTGGGAAACGATGGATTCGCTCATGTCTCCCATTTTTTCCTCTGCTGCACGTTCCATCTCAAGCATCTGCTCTTTCGTCACCTGCCCGCTGTTTTGCATCCTCTTTATATCGCTGATCTTCATCCCGCTTTGCTCTGTCATGGAAGACATGGCAAGCATCGGCATTCCCAGAATGGCCTCCAGATCTGCAAGCTCTTCCTCGTCCCGGATTATCAGCTGAAAAACGCCATCGCCCGACTTCTCATAGGAACCCTGGACCCTCTTTGCGTCCTCCTCGGACAAAAACAGGCAAAGCCCTTCCAACGTCTCTTCCCGTATTTCCTCCGGCACGGCATATTCAATTCCATTCTGCTGAATTCCAACATCTACAATGTCTGACATATACTGAGGAAGCGCCAAATCACAATATGCCTGCACAATCAGCAGCAAAAAAATAGCGGCTACTGCTGCTTTGTGCTCGCCCAGATATTTCATTATCTTTCCCATGTTTTCCTCCATTCTGTAAATTTTTCATTTCATATTTACCGTTTTCCGTTCATGCTATTCTTTTTTCCAGTATTTGTCAATATCCCAAATCTTAAACATTATAAATTTTTTCTAAACACTACACCAGCCCATAATGCTCACATGCCCTGTAGATCCCATCCTCCTTAAGCGGCGCCGTCACATACTCCGCCACATCCTTTGCCTCCTGCATCCCATCTCCCATGGCAACAGAATGCGCCGTGTATTCCAGCATATCCAAATCATTTGTACTGTCTCCGAAAGAATAGGTATCTTCATGGGCAATCCCCAATATGCGGCAGATCTCGCGGATTCCCGTTGCTTTATTATATCCCTTCGGAACAATTTCCATAAAATCACCTCCGCGATGGATGACCGTAAAATCCGGCTCCAGTACACGCTCCAGTTCTTTTTGTTTCTGCACGTCCTCCAGATAATTTGCACAGAACTTGCTAACCTCAAGCCGCTTTTCATTCCCGGTCACAGGAATCAGTTTCTCGCCCATCTCGCCTTTGATTCTCTTCGGAAACGATGATTCCCCGGGAAAACGCTCTTCGTCCAGATACAGAAAGTACCTTCCCTCCAGAACATAAGCCGCATCCACGCTCCGCAGAAAATCGTTGACGCGCAGAATATCCGCCTGCGGAATCTGATGGTAAAATTTGACCTCCCCCTGGAACTCCCCATACGTGCCGCAACCTGCCAGTATGCCGTCAAATCCCAGCGGCATCAGCTGCTTATCCGGAATAAATACCCGGGTTCTTCCGCTGCAGATAAACAGATAATGTCCCCGCTCTTTCATTTTGCGAAACGCCGCCCGTGTGCTGTCCGGAATCCAGCGGTCATCATTCCAGATAGTTCCATCAATATCAAAAAACAGTGCTTTTTTCATTTGCCGTATCCTCCCAGTCCCGTTTCTCATCTTTCGTTCGATTTTATCATACTTTTCTGAAAACTTCTATCACGATATCTTTTATTTCATTCGTAATTATGATACAATTATATATTATTTTATGGAAAAATTGGGTATTTTATATAAGACTAATACTCGAAAAGCATTTACGAGGAGGTATCATAGAATGAGAAATCATGTAGAAGAATTCCGGGAAGATCTGAAAGAATTTGATGAAATGACGGACAAGTTTTACAAAAAAGAAATCAATGTCGCACAATACAAAGGATTTTCCGGCGCTTTCGGCAGCTACGCCCAGAGAGGCGGCACTGCAAGCATGCTCCGCCTGCGCCTGACCGGTGGAGAAATCACCAAAGACGATTTAAAATTTATCGCCGACAGCATTGAGAAATATAACATTTCCCTGACACATTTCACTACCTGCCAGAGCCTGCAGCTCCACAACCTTTCTGCCAAAGAAGTCTGCAAGCTGATACAGGAGGCTTTTGACTATGGCATCATCACCAGAGGAGGCGGCGGCGATTATCCCCGCAACGTAATGTGTCCACCCCTTTCCGGCGTGCAGCAGGGCGAATATTTCGACGTGCTCCCCTATGCAAAGGAGGCCGCAGATTACCTTCTCGGTTTCATCAAAAAGGTAAAACTGCCCCGCAAACTAAAAGTAAGTTTCTCAAACAGCAAAGAAAACGTCACACATGCGACGTTCCGCGATCTTGGATTTGTAGCGAAAGAAAACGGCACCTTTGATGTATACAGCGCCGGAGGCCTTGGACGCAGTCCGCGGATGGGCGCCCTGGTAGCTACGGACGTCGCCCCCGATAAGATTCTCTATCATGTCCACGCCATGATCAATACATTTATTGCACACGGCAACTACGAGAACCGCGGCAAGGCACGTACGCGTTTCATGCAGGAATCCATGGGAACAGAGGCTTACGTCAAAGCCTATCAGGAAGAACTTGCAAAAGTCCAAAACGAAGAAGACCTTGACCTCACAGTCCGCATCCCCGAAATCACCAAACAGGGAGACGGCACGCAGAGCGACGACCCGAGGCTGATTCCCCAGAAACAAAACGGGCTTTATGCACTCTCCTACCATCCGATCGGCGGAAGCCCGAAACCAGACTTTTTCCGCAAACTGTATAACGTAATTCTTCCCATGGAAGAGGTTTGCGTACGCATCTCCCCGGACGAAGGCATGTATGTCATCAACCTGACCGCCTCCGAGGCCAAAAAGATTTATCCGCTCCTTACAGACAGCGCAGAGAATACGTTTGAATCTTCCATCGCCTGCATTGGCGCGTCCATCTGCCAGGTTGGCGCCAGAGATTCCCAGGCGCTGCTGCGCGCCTGTGTGGACAGGGTACGCAAGGAAAATTTCGCAGATGGCGTACTTCCCAAAATTCATATTTCCGGCTGTCCCTCTTCCTGCTCGGCACATCAGATCGCGCCTCTGGGATTCCGCGGCGGCGTAAAACAGACGCCAAACGGCCCCAAACCCGCTTTTGCCGTATTTGAAAACGGCTGTGAACTTCAGGATGCGGAAGCTTTTGGAGAGGAACCAGGGGTTATACTAGAATCCGAGATTCCGGAATTTCTCGCCGAACTTGGAAAGGAAATTTCCTCCTGCAATATGACGTATGAGCAGTTTATCGACAGGCATCACGATAAATTTATGGACATCCTCGGAAAATATATTTAACGTTAAGGCCCACAGAAAAAGGACTGCTGCCGCAGTCCTTTTTCTGTGTCTTATGCTTATTCCTTCACCGGAAACTTATTTTTCAAATTTCTTCAAGTTATCTTCATAGAACTTATCCTTATTAACCGGTTTCCCGTAATAAAATCCCTGTATGTAATCGGGCTGCAGTTTCTTTAATTTCTGCAGTTCCTCCTCCGTCTCAATTCCTTCAAAGCAGACCTGCATGCCAACACTATGCGCCATGTCAACAATATGCCCAATCAGGTTATAATCAAAATCATTGACAACTGCTTTCGCGGTAAAACCTCTGTCCAGTTTCAGGAGGTTCACCTTAAGATTCTGCAGGTACGCAAGCGCAGAATATCCGGTTCCGAAATCATCCAGCGCAATCTTTACCTCATTCTCATTCAGGACATCCAAAAGCCTCTGTACCGAATCGTCATAGGCAATCATACCGCTCTCCGTAAACTCAAACAATACCGTGGAAGGCTCAATTCCAAGTTCCTCAATCGCTGTCATAATTTCATTTACCACATCCGACTTGCAAATCTGGATAAAAGACAAATTGATATTGATGCGAAACGTCGGCATCAGTTTATGCCACTCCATCGCCTGACGCATTGCGGTCCGATATACCCACTCTCCAACCGGAATAATCAGGCCGCTCTCTTCCAGAACAGGTATAAAGATACCCGGAGACAGCATTCCATATTCCCTGGAGGAAAAACGAAGAAGCGCCTCCGCACCTGCTACCTGCCCGGTCTTTGTCGAAATAATCGGCTGATAATATACTTCAAATCCCACAAAATCGTGATTTACGCTATAACGAAGCTTTTCCTGAATCTTAAGATTCTTGACGTACGCCTCATAATCCTCCTGGGTAAATACATAGGAACAGTTCTTTCCGTTTTTCTTGGCAACGCCAAGGGCAAACTCCGAATAATTGCACAGCCGGTCAAACACTGTCTCGTGATAGTAAAATCCTACCACGCCAGCAGAAATCGTAAAGAAATTCTGGTATCCTTCTTCTTTACGCCTTTCCTCAATCATGATTCTCGTCTTATGGTACTTCTTCCTCGCCTTCTGCTCATCTTCCTCATCCATCAGCATAACGAACTCGTCGCCGTCCAGCCGATAGCATTTATCCTCTCCCGCTACCGCTTTCATGCACTCGGCAATCATCTTCAATACCACATCTCCGCTGTCCATGCCGTAACGTTCATTGATATCTTTAAAATTATCCACGCCAATGCGAAGAAGAATGCCTTTTTTACGTTGCTTTTCTTTTTTGTGTCGTTCAAAATCAATCTGCAGCTGACGTTCTGCAAAAAGCCCGGTTACATTATCTGCCTTGCGCTTGCTGCCAATCTCCGTAATCCTGCCAATCAAAAGCTTTGTCTGCTCTTCCCTGGCGCTGTCCTGCGTCACGACGCCGCGACAGTTAATCCAGACAATCTTGCCATTGCGATCCACCCAGCGGTATTCCAGGTTATGCTCCTGGCTCTCACCACTCCTAAGCTTCGCAAGATCCTCGTTAAGCTCTGGCATATCTTCCGGATGAATAATCTTCTCCAAAACCTCTCCCGCATGGAAAAAATGATTGCCCGGCAAATCGAATTTCTTAAGGACGCCTTCTGAAATTATATATTCATCCTTGTCCAAATCAAACAAAAACAAATAATCATCGGTGCATCTGGCAAATAGCCTCATGACTTCCTCAAATTCATCTTTTCCCACCAAATTAGTCGTTGTTGTCTTTTCCATAAAAAAACCTTTCTCAATTTCCCTTCTTTATCCATACCACTCCAAATGCATTGTTTACCATACTAATATTGTATCACTTCTCGCCATTATTTCAACAGAGTATACAAATTTTTTGCAAAAATTTATAATATTTTGTTGAATGTAACTTTTTGTGCAGAACAAAGCAGGCCGGGACATTTCAAATTTTTCCTACAAAAAGCAGGTTCTCTGCGATGGTCACAGAAAACCTGCTTATATTTTAGCATTCTTCTAAGGTTCTACATTCCTTCCCCAGGTTATGAATTATAACTGCGGACCTGCGGAAACGAGAGCCTTACCAGCTTTATTTCCTTCGTATTTTGCAAAGTTCTTAACAAATCTCTGCGCAAGGTCTTTTGCCTTGTTCTCCCACTCGGAAACATCAGCATAAGTGTCGCGCGGGTCAAGAATTGCAGGATCTACGCCCGGAAGTTCTGTCGGAACTTCAAAATCAAAGTACGGAATCTTCTTAGTCGGAGCATTGAGGATATCGCCGTTTAAGATTGCGTCAATAATTCCTCTGGTATCTTTGATGGAGATACGTTTTCCGGTACCGTTCCATCCGGTATTTACCAGATATGCCTTAGCGCCGCTCTTCTCCATTCTCTTAACGAGCTCCTCCCGTTCAAAAATATTTGCCTGATTGACTTGATTTTTTGCTTCCTTTGATTTACCATTCATTGTGTATACCTCTCGTTCTTTCGGATTTTTACCAACTGGCTGGTCAGTAAT
>CAJUOE010000125.1 GCA_910587895.1 uncultured Lachnospiraceae bacterium | reverse complement strand
CGTCGGCAGATAAAGAGGGCATTACGGATTATTACCCATTGCCGACGTATGGGGAGAGGGTCTTTAATCTGCTGGATGCGGGAGTGTCGGATGAGTTGCAGATAGGACTTGAACAACTCCTTTTCAGTTTTACTGATTAAATTTGGAGGCTTGATTCGACCTCACAAATCTTTGGATATTCTAAAAAAACCAGATGGCTTCCCCAAACCATCTGGTGTGTACGACCTGCCTGTCTTGCCTTGTCTGTAAATCAGGATAAGCTCACTGATCAATTCCCTTCAGACATTTTCCAGCCTTCTTCGTGGTAACCTTGCCTTTGCTTGTTACGGTTGCCCACTTTGTATTTGATGACTTATAGGAAAGAGTCTTGTTTACCTGCGACTTCTTTGCCTTCTTGTTTGTCAGCGTAATGGTCGGCTTGAGCGTTACCTTCTTACCTGCCTTTACGGACAGGGTTTTCTTCTTAAAGGAAACCTTCTTCACACCGTATTTCATAATCTTTACGGTAATCTTATTGCTTACCTTGCCGCTGCCATCGTTGGCGGTCGCCGTAATCGTTACTTTCTTGCCTGCTCCGGCTTTCTTTGTAGTTACCACGCCGGTTGCAGGATTGACGGTTGCAAACTTCGCATTTGAAGACTTGAACGTTATCGCCTTATTTGTTGCGTCGGCAGGTGCAACGTTTGCCTTTACGGTCGTCTTCTTGCCTGCCATAATGTTTTTGTTGACTGCAGTAAGCTTGATGCTGCTTACAGGCACAGGTTTCTTCAGTGCGGCTTTCTTCGCATTCAGGTCTGCCAGCGCAGCGTCTACTTCCGCCTGTGTAGCGTCATCTTTGGCTGCAACTGCCTTTGCCGTATTTAATGCTGCCTGGAATGCATTCCAGGTAGAGGCAATATAATCAGTTGCCTTAAGGTTTGCGCAGCCTGCGATTGCTGCCTCCAGCGCACTCTTGTCTACCGTGTTCAACAGCACAAGCGCCTCTGTGGCTGCTTTCATTTCCGCAATTACCCCATCAATCTCATCCTTGGTAACATTGTTCTTTTCTGCTGCCAGGCGGTCTGCAATAGCCTTCATTCCTGCCAGGGCATTCTGGTACCTGTTCCAGCTTTCCGTCGTGTATGACTCCGGTCTCATGCCGGACGCTGCCTGGGTTGCCTGCTCGTAAGCCGTATTGAACTCCTGCTTTTTCACAGCGGTGGGCACCTGTGCCGTTACCGGAACAAGCGCTGCCCTTGCTGCCTCCAGAGCGGTAGCTGCTGCCTCGGCCTCGTCTTTGGTTACTTTCTGGCCGCCAAGCACTTCCTCTAATTTATCCAGTGCATCTTTGTAAGTCTTCCAGCTTGCCGTTGTATAATTGCTGCTCTTGAGGTTTTCTGCCTTTGCCTGTGCCAGTTTCTTATCCAGGTCTTCCTTCATGGTTTCTGTCAGTTTATGGTCGTCCTTGATCACAAGGGCGTCCACTACATTATTCAATGCTGTAGCTGCCTCGGCGTAGCTTTCCAGTCTCTTATCTAATTCTTCCTTTGCCGTCTGAAGGGCTGCCTCCACGGTTGCCCAGTTGCTATAGGCGTCTTTGTATACTGCCAGATCCTCTGCCTGTGCAATGGCCTCCTCCAGAACCTCCTTGCTGCCGCATACGGTCAGAGCATCAACTGCACTTGCCGGAAGTTTGGAAATCTGCTCTTCCACCTCGCTCTTTGATGCATCCTCTTTTTCCAGTACGGCTTTTGCAGCTGTCAGTTTATCCTCAAATGCTTTACAGCTTGCGCTTGTATACAGGTTTTCATCCAGACTGATAAATTCCTCTTCCAGTGTCTCAATTTTCGCGCGAAGTTCTGATATATTTACCAGCACATCCTTCTTTGCATTTTTCAGCTTATTAATCTCTGCCGTAACCTCGTCCTGGCTGTTGAGCATCGGTACATCATCATACACTTCATTGAGAATGACAGTAAATGCTGCAAAACTTGCCTTTGTATAATCAGTTTCCTTATACGCTTTCATCTCTGTAATCAGCGCATCCAGTTCACTGGTATCAAGTGAAAGGTTCTTATAGTATGCGCGACATACATATGTCAGTGTTTCTGTCTGTCCACCTATATCAATAGTTGCTTTCAGCGTAAATTTTTTAGCTGCTGCGCCCTGCGCAGGAATGGTTACCACATTTGTTGCCATGTCAATGGCGTCCTTACCTTCGCCTTCTGCTGTCCAGGTAACGGTTGCCTTTTCACCGTATCCCTTTGCCGGAAGGGCAAGTTTGCCATCTTCATCAACCGTTGTCTGTATGATGTCTAATGCATAGGTGCCGTCTGCATTGGCTTTTGCACCCAGCTCTCCCATTGCCGCAATAACATCTGCCTTCGCATATGACATAGGAAGCGTATCTCTGTAACGCTCAATCTCTGCTACCTGCGCATCTTCAAGAGCTGCATTGTAGATACGGACATCCCGGACAGAACCCTTGAAATCCATATCATTTTCGTTATTATTATGCGCATAGGAACAGTTGCCAAGGTATGCGTACTTCTTGCCGCCCTCTGTGTTCCATGCCTCTGTCATCGTTAAATCCGTAGCTGCTGTTCCTTCTTTCTTGCCATCAACGTAAAGCGTGAGGGACTTCCCGTTCAGCACTACGGTAACATCATGATCTTCATTTGGAGTAATCGTTGCATTAACGCCCTTATGTGCATTCCATCCATCATTTGACATGGATACCTGCAGCTCACTTCTCATAATAAGATGGTGCGCATTGCTTCCATTTTCAGCCAACATGGAACCAAATCCAAAGAAGTTCTTTCCTCCTGCCGAATTTAACCGGAAGGAGAAGGTCATCTGGTCTGTAACCGTTAATTTATCGGTCGGAAGTGTAATGATATTTTTTAAGATATCATCTTTATTCGTACATCCAGGCAGTTCTGCACCATTTTCCTTCGTAAAGTTAATGGATGATGCTGCCGTAGCGTCCGCCCCATTCCCAGATGCATCTTTGGCATCCTTATCCAGCGGATACCATGCCGTCAACAGACTGCTCAACTCATCCAGATTTTTGAGTATAAGCGGTTTTTTCAGCTCGCTGATAAGCTCTGCAATCTCTTCGTCTGTTGCCGTTGCCGATTCTAAGAGGGCATTTGCATCATCAATTGCCTTTTTCTTCGCGTTCAGCGAACTTGTGACATAAATATGGCTCTGATGCTTTGCGTCCTCATAGGTCTGCTGCGCTGCAGCGATTGCACGGCGCAACGGTTTCAAATCTGCCCCTTCACGTTTTGGTACTTTAAACGTAAACGTCTTTGTCCCGGTTTTTTCATAGTCTCTGATTTTTATGGTTGCCGTCAGAGTGACTTCTGCATCTGTAGCGTCCTCTCCGTACGGCTGTGTGACAATGCCGTCTCCCGGTGTTACTACATTGATAACATCATTGTTTGAGGATTCCCAGGTAATTGCTACCGAATCCCCGTCTCCTGTTTCCGGAAGTTTCAGGTCGTCTGTCAGATTTGCTGGGTCTGCATCTTTGCCATCCCACGTCTTTAAGGTCTCTAACCCTTTCAGCGCCTTGTTCATCTGCTCGGTATATAATACCTCGTCACAGAGGGACTTAATTTCCTCATCCGTAAGCGCTACACCGTAAACTTTAAATTCATCATAAATTCCCTTATAATCATTATCCGGCCACTCCGCACGTCCCAGGTAATTTCTCTGCTGCTTTAACGTAGAAGGCATGAAACTCATGGTTCCGCTTGCCAGCTCTTTACCATTTTTGTATATCTTGGTAATTTCCTTAGAACCGTTTACGACAATCGCAAAATGTTCCCATACGTCGGTCAGTGCTTTTCCATTTGCTGCACATCCACTTGATACGCTATCCTTTTTCTTACACTCCAGCTGTACGGCATTTCCGTTTCCTCCTGTCCGGTTGATAAAACCAATGTAATTGTCGGAGGTATCGCCAAGCAGGGACATGGCAAAGGAATTACCGTTTCCAGGATTCTTGATGAACATGGAAATCGTGAAATCGTCCGCATATTCCTCTTCCCCTGTTTTGAACAGGTCATCCGAAAGTTTAATGGCAGCCGTTCCTTTCGCTCCTCCCGGAAGCTCTACGGCATTGCCTTTCAAACCGGGCACAGTTGTCACTTTCCCTGTTCCGTCCAGAACAGCATTGGCGCCGCCCTTGCTGTCCGCCCAGCCATTTTCGATATCTTCCTCATCAAATGAATAGCCTGCCAGAAGGTATTCTTCCTTATCTTTCACCGTCAATTCTACGGTGACTGACTTTGCGCCAACTCCGCCGGTAATCGTCTTCTTGCCAGCTGTCGCGCACGCAGTTTTGATGGCGTCCATATCCCATGCCACCGCTACGTCCCGTTCCTGTCCGCTGGTAAATACGGCTTTGACTGTTGTCGGAAGCTGTGGTATCATGCCAACTCTCACGGTAATAGGCGCAATCTGTGTCGAAACGGTCTCTACCTCATCTTCCGTATAGACCAGTTTAACCTCCGTCTTGCCATCACCCATCTGCAGGGCAGAATCCGCCTGCGACAAGACATACGTTTTTTTCGTTGCCGCATCGCTCCAGACTTTATCTTCATCCTTTAACGGATAGGAATCCAGGCTGGATTTATAATACTCCTCCACCTCTTCTTTCAATGCAGTATCCGTGCCTTTCAGCGTGTAGCTGACCTTAACCTTTCTTGCCAGCTTCACCGGAAATGCCCTGCTCCAGGAACCATAGCCGGGAATATTGGCAGTTGCCGTCATCGTCACTTCACTGCCGTCCCATGCCTTAACCGTTCCGTCATTGGCAATCTTTTCTGTATTGCCAGACGTCCAGGCGAATGCAGTCTTATTGACCGTTTCCGGCAGCGTCAGCTTTGTCCTAGCAAACGAATCACTCTCACCCTCGGCAAATACGCCCATTGACTGCAATGTCACCTCATTCAGGTATGATGCATTTACCTGTTCAGGCGTCAACGCACTGTCATAAATTGTGAAATCATCCAGCTTGCCGGTATAATACTCTTCTCCCCAGTCTCCCTTTCCGATTTCAAGCACGTTGTCATTCGTCAGATAGTCTTCCAGTACATGGGCACCTTCGGCTTCTCCGGTTTTATTCTGCTCTTTCTGTTCGGCTTTCTTAACACCGTTGACATATACAGTCGTCGATTCGGCATCCAGAACAACCGTTACAT
Organism: uncultured Lachnospiraceae bacterium; assembly: GCA_910587895.1. Taxonomy (GTDB): domain Bacteria; phylum Bacillota; class Clostridia; order Lachnospirales; family Lachnospiraceae; genus Petralouisia. The sequence continues at coordinate 27,312 of CAJUOE010000125.1, read as the reverse complement.
GTTTCCAGCTGTTTATATCAAAGCCACTTGCATTTGTCTTTCCATTTACACGACCGGCCTCCGCATTGCCCCAATATCGTTCCGTATTAACAGCGCCGCCGCCATCCTGACATGCTATGTAAAACTGTTTTCCATACGATGTTGTTGCAGAACTACTTCTTATGAAATATACCCATCCAGCCTGAAAGGTAGCCGTCGAACCTTTACTCCAGAAAGAGAGTGTAATCGCTTTCTTTCCTGCCAGAGGACTCTTATCGTCATTCTTATTTGTGATTTTAAGGTATCCCTTGTCTTTGAGGCTTAATACCTTGTCGCCTCTGCCATCATCCTCGATAGCCTCTGCCGTGCCTCCGCCTATGGTCGCTTTCGCCACACCCTTAACATCTGTCGCTACGTCATCATCAAACGTAAACTGAACCATTGGCTCCGGCAGCTTTGCATCATCATCCGACACAGCCATTGGCGTTCTCGCCCCCGCATCGCCGTTTCCGGCATATACGTACTGCGTTGGCAGCATCGTTACCGTCATCGCCAGGCTGAGTAAAAGTGAAGCAATTTTTGTCGTTCTTTTTCTCATTCCAATACCATCCTTTCTTTTTCTTTTTTGCAGCATAAAATGCTGCCTCTTTTCCATATACGGTACATGTTATCCCGTACCCGTTTCCCTCCCTTCCTGTCATCAATCATATTTCCTTATAAAATAAGGATGGGGACTCGCGAACGAGTCCCCCTTATGGAAAGAAGAAACTGCTCATTGCAATTTCTTGCGCAGGCATACATTATGGTTATAATGCACACCTAATAGCGGTATTGCACCGGTATGATATGTGCAATACCTACAAAAAACGGTACACCCATATTATCTTTTTGGCAATAGATTTTGCATTTTTTTCGGCATTTTGCACAAAAATTCACCTTCGGAAGAAGGTTCCATCTAAACACTGTTTTGTTTGCATTTTCCTCCAGCCTATACTATACTTATAAAAGAAAACCATACGAGACAAGGATACCGCATATGGGAAAAATATTTTGCTTAATGGGGAAAAGCGCCTGTGGGAAGGACACCATCTACAAACAGATTTTGTCTGATGGCAATCTGCCCCTGAAAACGCTGGTCCCTTATACTACCCGCCCGATCCGGGACGGTGAGACGAACGGCGTGGAATATTATTTTCTAACCGATGAGCAGCAGCAATTGTTAGAGCGTCAGGGCAAAATTATTGAACTGCGCGCTTACCAGACGATGCACGGCCTCTGGAAATATTTCACCGTCAACGACCATCAGCTCAACCTGGCAGACAACCATTACCTGATCATCGGTACGCTGGAGTCTTACCTGAGATTGCAGGAATACTTTGGCGCAGACCTGCTGGTTCCGCTGTATATCGAGCTGGAATCCGGGGAACGCCTGCAGCGGGCGCTGAACCGGGAACGGTTGCAGACAGAACCGAAATACACAGAGCTATGCCGCAGGTTTCTGGCAGACGAGGAGGACTTTTCCACAGAAAATCTGCAACGTGCAGGCATTTCCACCGCCTTTGTCAACAATGACATTACACAGTGTATAAAAGAAATTCTTACCTATATAAGGGAACATTTATAAAATAAACAGGACCGTTCTTTTTGCACCAGTATTTTCTACTTTACAACTGAAACAAAAAAACCGATACTATTACTGAAAGGCAGGTGATTTCATGGCACTGAAAGTTGAACAGGTTACCCCCACGCAGACCGTGGAAACTCCCCAGCAGGTAGAGAAATCCGACGGCAGCTTTAAATTTGCCCTGGCAAGCCATATTGAAGAGTCTGAACTACAGGAAAAACTAAACGGAATGATGGAAGATATCACCAAACAGGGTGATAAGCTTGCCGAGCACATGGATATCCGGGACATGAAAAAATACCGGGAACTGGTAAAAGATTTCTTAAACGAAGTTGTCAACCGTTCTCATAAATTTTCCAGAGAGAATTTCCTGGACAGAAGAGGACGCCACAGAGTATACGGCATTGTGAAACTGGTGAATAAGAATTTAGACGACCTTGCCGGAGAACTGGTGAAAGACGAGAAAGACCACCTCGCCATTTTAAGCAAAGTAGGCGAAATCCGCGGTCTTTTGCTGGACGTTTCCACCTGATTCACATAAATGGCATCAAAACACAATATCATGTAAGAACTACCGATTCTTTTGTTTGCATGATTACAGAAATGGAGAAAATTATGACAGGTTTTTCAAATATTATTGGACATCAACAGATTATAGAGCACTTGCAGAATGCCATTTCCATGGACAAAGTAAGCCACGCTTACATATTTAACGGGCCGGATAAGTCCGGGAAAATGCTGCTGGCAAACAGTTTCGCCATGGCGTTGCAGTGCGAACAGCATACGACCGAGGCCTGCATGGAATGCCATTCCTGTAAACAGGCCCTCTCCGGGAACCAGCCGGACATCATCTACCTGCATCATGAAAAACCGAATACGATTTCTGTAGATGACATCCGCACGCAGATCAACCATGATATTGACATCAAACCCTACGCATCACCCTACAAAATCTATATCATTAATGAAGCGGAAAAAATGAACCAGCAGGCACAGAACGCCCTGCTGAAAACAATCGAAGAACCCCCGGCTTATGCGATTATTCTTCTTTTAACCACGAATGCTGATTCCTTCCTTCCCACCATCCTTTCCAGATGCGTGACCCTGAATATCAAGGTCGTGCCGGATCAGGAAATTCGAGATTTCCTGATTAAAAATTATCAGGTACCGGATTATCAGGCGGACGTCTGCATTGCATTTGCCCAGGGAAATGTAGGAAAAGCCATCCAGCTTGCGCGCTCCGAGGACTTTGGCGAGATTAAAAATTCCGCCGTACAGCTCTTAAAGCATGTAAATGACATGGAACTGTACGAATTGATTGACGCTGTGCGCGAAATCAGCGCTTACAAAATTGAAATCAACGACTTTTTCGATATCATGACGATCTGGTATCGGGACGTCTTACTATATAAAGCAACTTCAGATGTAAACAGCCTCATTTTCAAGGACGAGGTTTACGACATAAAACGACAGGCAAGCAAAAGTTCATACGAAGGAATTGAAACCATCATCAAATCATTGGACAAAGCGAAACGCCGTCTGGACGCCAATGTAAACTTTGATATGGTCATGGATTTGCTGCTGATGAAAATAAAGGAGAATTGATTATGATAAAAGTAGTCGGCGTCAGATTCCGCACCGCCGGAAAAATTTATTACTTTGACCCCAAAAAGCTCACGATTGCCTTAAACGATCATGTGATTGTGGAGACAGCAAGGGGTGTGGAATACGGCACAGTCATGATTGCCCCCACCGATATGCCGGATGATAAAGTCATCCAGCCGTTGAAACCGGTCATCCGTCTTGCCACGCCGGAAGACGAGAAAACAGAAGAGAAAAACCGCCAGAAAGAAAAAGAGGCATTCCGTATCTGTCTGGAAAAAATACAAAAACGTAACATGGAAATGAAACTCGTAGACGCAGAATATACCTTTGACAACAACAAGCTCTTGTTTTATTTCACTGCGGACGGACGCATTGACTTCCGGGAACTGGTGAAAGACCTCGCCGCTGTTTTCCGTACGCGTATTGAACTGCGCCAGATCGGCGTGCGTGATGAGACGAAGATTCTGGGCGGCATCGGCATTTGCGGCAGGCCTTTGTGCTGCAACACCTTTTTATCGGAGTTCGCCCCGGTATCCATCAAGATGGCGAAAGAACAGAATATGTCCTTAAACCCCTCCAAGATTTCCGGCGTCTGCGGCAGGCTTATGTGCTGCCTGAAAAATGAAGCGGAAACCTATGAATATCTAAACAGCCGCCTTCCGAGCGTGGGCGACCATGTGACAACGAACGACCGCCTCAGAGGTGAGGTTCAAAGCGTCAACATCCTGCGCCAGACGGTGAAAGTTATCGTAGAATTAGACGACGAAAAAGAGATCCGGGAATACAAAGTAGACGAATTGCGATTCCGCCCCAAACGCAGAAGAGACCACTCCAGGCTTTCCCCGGAAGAATTGAAGGAACTGGCAGCTCTGGAGGATAAGGGCAAATCCAAAATTGAAGACGCCAACTAAGCACAAACATCCAACGGAGATTATATATGTCTGTAGAATTACTGGAAAATGAACGGCTGGACGAGCTGCACCGCAATGGATATTTCATCATCCAGAATCCGCAAACCTTTTGTTTTGGCATGGATGCGGTTCTGCTCTCCGGCTTTGCCCGGGTAAAGCCTAAGGAGACGGTGCTTGATCTGGGATGCGGCACTGGCATTATTCCCATCCTCCTGGAGGCAAAGACCCAGGGGGAGCATTTTACCGGACTGGAGATTCAGCCGGAAAGTGCGGACATGGCAAGGCGCAGCGTCCTCTACAACCACCTGGAAGACAAAATCAATATCGAAATCGGCAATATCAAGGATGCATCCAGCCAGTTTGGGGCATCTTCTTTTCATGTCATAACAACCAATCCGCCCTACATGACCGGACAGCATGGACTGACAAATCCAAATGAAGCCAAAGCGATTGCCAGACATGAAATCCTCTGCACCCTGGAAGATATTATCCGCGAAAGCGCAAAACTATTAAAACCCCAGGGACGTTTCTATATGGTACACCGCCCGTTCCGACTGGCGGAAATTATGGTTCTCATGCACCAGTATGGGCTGGAGCCAAAACGGATGCAGCTTGTCTATCCCTTCGTAGACAAGGAGCCAAACATGGTGCTGTTAGAAGGGCTGCGCGGCGGCAATCCGCGCGTTACCGTGGAAAAACCCCTGATTGTATACAAGGAACCGGGCGTCTACACGGATGAAATCTATGATATCTATGGGTATTAAAGGCAGACATACATATTCTGACGGAATTTATCATATCAATGGTTATGGAAAGGAATCTTTATGCAGGGAAAACTGTACTTATGCGCAACCCCGATCGGGAATCTGGAAGACATCACACTGCGCGTACTGCGCACATTGGAGGAAGTTGACCTGATTGCCGCGGAAGACACACGTAATTCCATCAAATTGCTAAATCATTTTGAAATTAGGACTCCCATGACAAGCTATCATGAATTTAACAAATTTGATAAGGCATACCAGCTCGTAGAGAAAATGAAAAACGGACAGAACATTGCGCTGATTACGGATGCCGGAACGCCGGGTATTTCCGATCCGGGCGAAGAACTCGTGCGAATCTGTTATGAATCCGGAATTGAAGTGACTTCCCTGCCAGGCGCCTGTGCCTGCATTACAGCGCTTACACTCTCAGGTTTATCCACGAGGCGTTTTGCGTTCGAGGCCTTTCTGCCAAAAGACAAAAAAGAGCGCGCCGACATTCTCTCTGGCCTGAAAGATGAGACACGTACGATCATTTTATACGAGGCGCCGCATCATCTCCTGAAAACATTAGAAGAACTGTACGATGCTCTCGGAGACCGGAATCTCACGCTCTGCCGGGAGCTTACCAAGCGGTATGAGACCATTTGCCCCACCACCATCTCCGAGGCCATTTCCAGTTACAACAGCCAGGAACCAAAGGGAGAATTTGTCCTCATCATCCAGGGGAAAAGCCTGCAGGAAATAAAGGAAGCCAAACAGCAGGAATGGAACGGCATTCCGCTCAAAGAACATATGGAACATTACGAAATACAGGGCATTTCCCACAAGGAAGCCATGAAACTCGTGGCAAAGGACCGCGGTATTTCCAAAAGAGACGTATATGCCATGCTGCTGAAAGAAACGTCTTGAATATACAGTTCAGATGCGCTATTCGCATAACTGAACTATAAAAATTTTGCTTTCTATATTGACAAAATTAATATTTTTCGTCATAATAGGACAGTAGTTTATAATTTTTTTATAATCTTTAAAATTATTTAATATGATAGGAGGATTTAAAAATGGAAGATAACAACGTTCAGGACAATGGTGGGTTTTTATGGGGTCTCTTAGGATTTTGTATCCCGGTTGTAGGTTTAATTCTTTTCTTAATCTGGAAAGATCAGAAGCCTAAGACTGCAAAAGCTGCCGGAATCGGTGCTTTAGTCAGCGTAATCATCGCTGTTGTATGTTATGTACTTATGTTCGTAGTTATGGGTGGCGCATTCTTAGCTGCCGGAGCAATGTAAATTGGGCAAATTTTTAAGAATTTTTTTCGGATGCCACGCACGGCCGGATCGTTCCTTTTATTTCAGAGGGAAACAGTTTCCCATCTGTGCGCGGTGTACCGGGGAACTGGTGGGTATGATATTATGCATACCCACTCTTATTTTTTGGGGCTGTCCTTCTTTTGGAATTGTCCTGCTTTTGATGGTTCCCCTGATTGTTGACGGCACGATACAGAAACTGACCCCCTACGAGAGCGGAAATATCCGCAGGCTGATTACCGGCATCCTCTTTGGGATAGCGCTTATCTGTCTCTTTGTATATTTCCACCGTACCTGTGTCTGGATAGCCGGTGAGATTTTAAAAAGACTTGGCAATGACCCCGCATCCGTTGACCGGGTAATGAAGGGTCTGGGTGGATTTTAACCAAAAGGATAGCATTCCCTTAACCTGGAACGCTATCCTTTTCTGTTCGAACAATATATCTGCAACGCCTTACTTCATTTCCCAAAATACGGGAAGGTATTTCCTCAATATGGAAAACGGCGCCGGTCCCATCTTCATTAACGATTGATGGAAACGGTAATTTGTGTAATCCTCGCCATATTTTTTCATGGCATACGCCTTCAGGTTCAAAAATTCCAGATATCCAATATAATATTTTAAATAATGTGCCGGCTCTTCCACAATCAACTGGTAGATTTCCTGAATGACCTGCTTATCCGTAATATGATATTTCTGAAAGAAATCCACGGTATCCCGCAACGTCCAGCCGTCGCAGTGAATCCCCATATCCGCCGTGGCATAGAGGCTTAAAAGCGCCGACTGGTTTTTTTGCAGATAGGCGGCGACCTCCTTATCCACGTCAGAGTAATAGAAGGACTGCATTTCTACATACGTCGCCCATCCTTCCGCATAACCGCTGCTGCCAAAAAGGCTGCGGATTGGTGCAAGAGAGCTGCTGCGCTCCATCACGTTCTGATAGAGATGCCCCGGAAAGCCTTCGTGGGCAAGCGTTGTATAAAGTTTCAGCTTTTCATCCCCCTTTGACTGGTTGATATATATGCAATTATGAGAAATATCGTCTATCGGCGGCGTTAAGTAAAATGCCGGCGCGGTATACTCTTCCAGAGACGGATGGACGGATTTTACCGTATATTCCACTTCCGGGGGACTGGGAAAATCATTTTGCATCTTTGTCTGTAACTCTTCTAAAATCAATTCTGCATCTTCCGTTGGAAGCTGATAATTTGCACATTTCTCCCCGATATCGGGATTGTTTGCAGCCAGGGTCCTCATATCTTCCATGTCCTGTGTACGCTGCATTTCTGTCTGCTTTTGCATCTCCTCCACCGAAAGCTCCGAACCCGTAACGTCTGCTACAAGATAGCGGTAATATTCCCTGCCTTTTGGCAGGCCGCAGAGTCCTCCGCTGTTCTTTCCCATACCCTTTAGGGCTTCCATCCCCTCTGCCAGTGCCCGGTATGCCGGAATCAACTGCTCCAGCACGAGTTTTCGATTCTGCGCTATGTACAAAGCTGCCTGCTCCGATGTCAGAAGATCCGTCATCTCTGCAATCCGGCTGTCAAATGTGGACAGGAGGTAATTATTTTCCGGATCCTCTATAAAATTACGGCACTGCTGCACAATATCATCTACGGCAAAATCCGCCATAAACAATCCCTGCTCTGCTTTCTTTTGCTCAAACTCCATAATCTGGTGAAAAAAATCAGGCGTAATCGAAATCAGCTTGAGATAATCCTCAATATCCTTTGCATCGTAAAATGTATATTCCGCCAGCAACACGGGAAGCTGGGACTGGATACCTGTGCTCGGCCGCAGGATTTCATCATAAAGCCCAAATCCCGTCGCAGATAATTCTTTGCGGGCATAATCCATCATAATATCGTACGTCATCTGCTGCCCAGGCGTAAGGTTCTTCTTCTCAAAGCTTCTTAACTTTCCCATCCAGTTCTCCAGCAGGAGGGAAACTTCTCCCTCGGAGTCTGCTGAGACGTTTCCATATGTAACCTTGTAGTCGGAAATTCCATAATTTTCCGGATGTGCCAGGCTATAGTGCATATTCAGCGTACTTGCCGTTACCTCGGAACAGAAGATCTGATTCGTATAATCGGAAAATTCCTGCTGTGTCTGTTTCCTGTTCTCTCCCGGTTTTACAGGAATATTTGTACATCCTGTCTCAAAAGCCAGAAACAACGCCAGAAACAGGGATAACCATCGGATAAATTTTTTCTTCATATCTATAACTCCGTGCCAAAGGGTATACTCTTTTTATATGTATGTATATACTTTTTTCATAAGAACCATGAATTGCCTTTCCTCCAGATATTTGATAGAATAGATAAAGAAAGGAGGGAACTGCCATGACAAATTTTGATAACCTTAACCTGGATGAGCTGGACTTCATGGACATGGAATTAGAAGAAATTCAGGAACTGGCAGAAGGTATGCTTGCCGGGCGAAAATACTCCATGTTAAGACAGATGCTTGACAACATGAATGCGGCAGATATCGCTCTTTTGTTTGACGAAATTGACAAGAAAGAAATCCCGCTGCTCTATCGCCTGCTTCCAAAAGAGGAGGCGGCGGAAACTTTTACCTATATGAGCAGGGATATGCAAAAAACGCTGATCAATACGCTTACCGACCGCGAGCTGCGTGCCGTGATGGACGATATCTACCTGGATGATACCGTGGATATTATCGAGGAGATGCCGGCAAATGTTGTGGCCCGCATCCTGCGCAACACAGACGAAGAAACGCGCAAGATGATCAATCAGGTGCTCAAATACCCCAAGGACAGCGCCGGCAGCCTGATGACCATCGAGTACGTCAACATCAAAAAGGATATGACCGTTGGCGAGGCCATCAGCCGCATCCGTCAGACCGCAGTAGACAAGGAGACCATCTACACCTGTTATGTGACGGAACACCGCAAACTCATCGGTATGGTATCCGTCAAAGATCTTCTGATGGCGGAAGATTCCATGCAGATTGAGGAAATCATGGAGACGAACGTCATCTATACCGATACGCATGAAGACAAGGAAGAAGTTGTAAAGATTTTTAATAAATATGATTTTCTTGCGATTCCGGTCGTGGACCGGGAGGAACGTCTGGTGGGAATTGTCACTTTCGACGACGCCATGGATGTTATGCAGGAAGAGAATACGGAAGATATCACGAAGATGGCTGCTATGACGCCTACAGAGGACAGTTACTTTAATACCTCCGTATTTTCCCATGCAAAGAGCAGAATCGGATGGCTGCTGGTGCTGATGCTTTCCGCCACAGTCAGCGGATCTATCATTAACCATTATCAGGAATCCTTCAAGCTGTATCCGCTCTTGGTATCCTTTATCCCGATGCTTAGTGGGACGGGCGGAAACTGTGGTTCCCAGAGTTCCACACTGATGATACGCGGATTGTCTCTGGACGAGATTAAATTCAAAGACCTGCCGCGGGTTGTCTTTAAGGAATTTCGCGTAGCAATCCTGGTAAGTATTGTGCTCGCCATTGTAAACGGCCTGCGTATTTTTATCCAGTATGGAGATTTTAAGATGTCCGTTATTATCGCATTTTCACTTGTCGCCGTTGTCGTTATCTCCAAATTTATCGGCTGTACCCTGCCACTGGTTGCAGAGCATGTCCACCTCGACCCGGCGCTTATGGCGGCGCCATTGATTTCCACGATTGTGGATATCTGCTCCACGCTTTTGTACTTTAAAATAGCAACGGTTGTACTCCAGATCTCAACCTGAGATTTTATGGAAGACAGCCTTTGTTTCACAGGATTTCCATGTCCACACTTCATATTTCCATAGCGGGCCTCATATGATAAAGCAACGAATCTATCTTGGGAAGTGATAGAATGTTAAATTATCTATGGGGCTTTATGATTGTGATTGGAATTATCTATGCAGCCTTTACCGGAAACCTTTCTGCGGTAACAAATGCCGCCCTGGATTCTTCCAAGGAGGCGGTTTCCCTGTGCATTACCATGCTGGGCGTCATGTCCCTCTGGGTAGGCCTGATGCGCATTGCTGAAAATTGCGGCATCATACGGGCGGCGGCGCGGATGTTAAATCCACTGCTGCGTTTTATGTTTCCCAATATTCCCAAAGGACATAAGGCGAACGAATACATTTCCACAAACATCATTGCCAATGTCTTCGGACTGGGCTGGGCGGCAACCCCTGCCGGGCTCAAAGCCATGGAATCCATGGGCGAACTGAATCACCACAGTAAGGTGGCAAGCCCGGAAATGTGTACGTTTCTCATCTTAAACATCTCCTCTTTCCAGCTTATTCCGGTTAATATGATTGCTTACCGCAGCCAGTATGGCTCTACAAATCCTACGGCTATTTTGGGCCCTGCAATGATTGCCACATTTTTTTCTACGCTTGCGGGTATTATCTTTGCCAAAATTATGGCCTCCCTGCCACAAAAGCAGCCGCATTTTCCACGTAAAAAAGGAGGTGAATTATGAATCTCCTCCTCTTTTTATCAGATGCCACGATACCTGTTTTAATTTTCTCCATTGTCGGCTATGGCCTTTTAAATCATTTTCCGGTCTATGATGATTTCATCAAAGGCGCCAAAGACGGCTTTCACACGGTCATCGGCATCATGCCGACACTGATAGGATTGATGGTTGGCGTTGGCGTCCTGCGTGCATCCGGCTTTTTAGACCTGCTATCGTCCATGCTTGGCGTTATCACAGAGCCGCTGCATTTTCCGGCAGAGCTGGTTCCCGTCTCCATTGTGAAAATGTTTTCCTCTTCCGCGGCAACCGGACTGGTTCTTGATATTTTCAAGGAGTTTGGCCCGGACTCGCTCTATGGCACGATAACCTCTATCATGATGAGCTGCACGGAAACCATTTTCTACACGATGAGTATTTATTTCATGACGGCAAAAGTGCAGAAAACGCGCTATACGCTTGCCGGGGCGCTTATCACCACATTAGTCGGTACCATCGCAAGTGTGATTCTCGCTATGTAACAGGCTGCTGCAAACCATGTAAGAAAAACTCACGGTATTCTTATTTCTGTTTTTTGAGATACTGTCGCGTATCCGCAGCGACAACGCCGCTTAAGGCCACAATCGCTATCAGGTTGGGAATTGCCATCAATCCGTTTAAGATATCTGCAATTGTCCATACGGTAGAAACGGTCATAAAAGGACCAAGGAAGATGCAGGCAATATAGATGCGACGATATGTTTTCACTGCCTGCCTGCGTCCTCCGGTGAGATATTCCAGGCATTTCTCACTGTAATAATTCCAACCCAGGATTGTCGTGAATGCAAAGCATACCAGACATACCATTAACAGAAAAGACGATACGCCAGGTTCAAATGGCAGTCCTATCTGAAAGGCCCTGGTTGTCACTGCCACACCGTCAAGCCCGCTATCCCATGTCCCGGTGACGACAATCGCAAGCCCCGTCATCGTACAGAGAATCACCGTGTCGATCACCGTACCAAGCATGGAAACCAGACCCTGCGCGGCAGGCTCATTTGTCTGTACCGCGGCTGCGGCAATCGGTGCGCTCCCCAACCCGGCCTCATTGGAAAAAATTCCCCGCGCCACGCCTTTTTGCATGGACAGCAGCATTGCGCCAACGGCGCCCCCGGCTGCCGCCCGGCCCCCAAACGCGCTCTGTACAATCAGTGCAAGAGCCGCGGGGATTTCCCTGGCATGGAAGATCAGAATTAAAACGGTGGCTGTAACGTATATGGCAGCCATAAACGGCACAAGCACCTGCGCCACAACGGAAATCCGTTTCAAACCGCCAATCAGGACAAGTCCCACGCATACCGTAAGAATTATACCGGAAATCACAACGCTCCACGAGTATTCCCTTCCAAATATCTTTACCATACATTGATTCTGCGGGTCAAAAAAATAATTTACCGCTCCGGTAATCCCATTAATCTGGGTAAACGTGCCAATCCCCAGAAGTCCGGCGCCCAGGCCGAAACAGGCAAAGCATTTTCCAAGCCACTTCCAGTTTTTACCCATCCCCCGTTCGATATAATAGAATGGTCCGCCAATGATATGGCCGTCTTTTGAGACAACACGGTACTTTATCGCCAGAAAGCATTCGGAATACTTTGTTGCCGTTCCCACAATTGCCGCCGCTACCATCCAGAACAATGCACCCGGTCCTCCCGCCACCAGGGCGGTGGCAACGCCTACAATATTTCCGGTTCCAATTGTCGCCGACAAGGCCGTACACAGAGCGGCAAATGCTGTTACTTCCCCTTCTTCCCCCGTTTTCTCATTGGTAACAAGATTATGTATGGCAAGTCCAAACTGCCGAACCTGAATTCCTCGCAGTCGGATGGTCATGAAAATGCCAACCATAAGTATCAATACGATCAGCGGAATTCCCCATACTGCATCGTCAATTTTTTGCAAAATCTGTTCTATTGTTACCAATCAGACATATCCCCCCTCCTGTAACGCTAATCCAGATACCTTCTCAGTTGTGATATTACTCCTAATCCAGATACCTTCCCGGCTGTGTATCACTCCTAATCCAGATACCTTCCCAGCTGCGGCATCCAGTCACCAAGAAATACCTCATCCTTCAGCACGCCTTCAAATACCGGTTCCAAAAATGTCACCGACAGTCCCATGACATCCTCCCACTGAGGATAAGTCTCTTTCTTTCGTTTACAATGGCTTTTCCAACGCTTTTGCATATATCCATAATCCCGGTAGCTTTTGAGCGTATCCATACGTTTTTCCAGTGACGGGATAGGATATTCCTTGATCAGATGATTGAGGCTTTCCCAGAATTTTCTCCCGTTTACCGACTCCGCGCATAGCATGTCGTACACTCCATGATACCATGACATGTCCTTTATCAGCTCAAGCTCCTTAATAATCTCGTAAAATGCCAGCGTCAGGTATTCTTCCGGCGGAAACATGCGATAGGTAAAGTTCTCCTGTGTCTGCCTCAAAACGCCGCTCTTTGTCTGTAAAAATACCTCATGAGCCGGAAAAGGTATCAAATGCAGCTCAAACGGAATGCGATAAGGCGCTTTGTAAATTTCCAGAAACAGTTTCGTAAAATCTCCTTTGCGTCCTTTTCTGCTGAATCGTATCTCCAATTCTTCCGCAGTTGATGTTTCTTTTTGCGGTTTTGCCGGTTTCGATTCCGCGGATGATGAAAATAATGATTCTAACTTTTCGATGGTATCGGAAAGCTCTTCCCTGGGGGTAAAAAACTCCATTTTATCCAGAAGTACGCGCTGGTACTTCTCATCTTCCAGAAAGGTGTCGCTTTTTAACAGCATTCTGTCGTTCCAGGGTGTTTCTCCTATGTTTTTTAATATCTTTTCCGCTGCTATCATTGCCGTATCGTATATTGATAATTTTCTCTCTTCGTTTTTCTTCACATCCATGTTACAACCACACTCCTATCCGATTCTGCATTTTCTGCGTGACTTTTCGGAGTTTCGCATATTCCAGAAGTTTCTGAACATCTTTCTCTGGCTCGTCAATGTATTTACGTAATGACTGCTGCAATACTTCACGTTCCAATTTCTCCTCAAATTTCAGGCAATCGCAGATAAGCCGTTCCTTATTGTAGAGAAACATCTTTCCCTCTCCCAGAGGAAATTCCTCCGCGCCTGTCATCAAAATATCCGGCTCCAGATAGTAGGGCTGTACGGGAGGATAGTCCATCTTGAACCTTGATTTGGACGTATTTTTATCAATTGCTATCTGCCAGCAGGCCGGTCTGGTCTCCAGATAGCCATGGTAATATAACGCGGTCTCCAGGCATAATACGCCGTCCGGGAACAGGCCGCTAATCATTGTTTCCTCGGATTTGTCAGCAAATCCTATGCTGTAATATCCGTTTTTTACCCTCTCAATTATGCCTTCTTCCACGAACTGCTGAATTTTCCGGTAATCCATGGGCAACTCATATAATTCAGAAGTCTTCATGATTCCACCGTGCAATTCCATTTCCTGATGCAGTTTTTCAATCAATGCATTCTTCTTTTCCTGTATTTTTCCCATATTTTTTCCGCTCCTGTTTCTTTATGGTGGTGTTTTTATTATAATCTTATTCCAATGTGCTGTCAATTATGCAATGTTTTAAAATTGTTTATATTCTGTGATTCTGTTACGACTCATAGATGCCATAATTCTTTGCCAAAAGCACCTGTCACAAAATGTGACAGGTGACAATTGCATAGAGATTGCACTTGGAAAATATGTTTTCCAGATGCAATCTTATGCAATGTGACTCTGCTGCATTAGCAGCAGGTCCTTTTGGCAAATAGATTTTAATTACGAGTAAACCATAACAGAAATTAAATTGCATTGTCTCTTTACAAATATCATATTCTCATTTAGATTATTAATAGTACAAGATTTTGAAAAATCAGGGAGGTATTATGTCACAAAACAGATTAAAAAAAAATCCATCCAGGGAGACCTGTGAATCCATCATTCGCAGAATCCTTACATCTGAAATTCGAGAGCGTGGAAGAAACGAGCACTTTCGACAGGCAAGAGATTTCATGCGATATTTTGAGTCCCTTTATCCGGCGTCCGAAAGCCTGACGAAACAGGTGCAGCGTGCCGTCAAAACATTAAATCTGCCCAGGGACGAAAACGGATACTTCATCATCAACAAATCTCCTCTTCAGGTAGAGCAGGAACGGGAATTGAAACGCATATTCGAAATGTCTGACGCGGCCTCCTGCGGCCTCATTGACTGTGAAATGATTTTTCTGGAAGTCCAGCCTTCCTACGTGGACTATCTTCTGCACCTGATCTCAGAATCCGAATCATTTGCGGGACTATATGTGACCATGCAGTGCACCTGCAATGGGATCATTTTTTACACCAGGGACAAGCTTTCCCTGCTGGGATTATTGAAACAGCTGGAACCTCATGACAAATAACATGAACTTAATTTTTCTATTTTAAACTACAATTAAAATTATTTTCAGATAATTATGCCTGTGTTTTCTAATGTCTTGGAATAACTTAAAGGACAATATATTTATAATATATTGTCCTTTTATATTTAATATTCCATATTATTATGTCGTTTTCATGATAAATCGCATAATTTGATTGTTTATCCAGATTATTATCATTGCGGATGTCGAGGAATTTTGAACCTCTTAACGCTGAAACTTATTTGCGGAATCTGCGCCGCCATTTTCTGTCTTTCATCTCTTTAAATCTCTGTCTGTACTGTCTTTTGCTTTCAAATTTGTACCGTATCAGATAGAAATTATCTGCCAGATGATAGATTCCAAATCCAAGCCCCACCAGAAGGATTACCGACATAATTCCGATAACGACATATTTTATGTTGATTCGAATGACTTTTTTCTCCGGCATTTTTACATTTTCCATTTTCTTCTGGAACTTGAATTCCGGCACTTTCGTTCCCGTCATTTCAATATTCGCCCCGCCGACCCTTCGGTTCGCATACGTATATTCAATCTGCCCGATTACCTGGCTGTCATCATGCGTCTCCTGCACTTTGGGTACCGCATCCTCAAAATCTGCTGCAACCGGAAGGACGATACAGCCGTCGCGGTTTAATCCAATAAAAGATTCTTCATTTTCAAAAATCTTAATTTCCGGTATGTCCTCTACATAATTCTTCTCATTCTCCGCCACATTCCATAACTGGAAATTTTCGAAACAATAATCGAACAGCGTTCGTGTATCTGTATAATGCGCCGGTCCCTGCTCTTTCATGACAACGCATATCAAGGTCATGCCATCTTTTTCTGCAAAAGTTGCCAGCGTACTTCCCGCCACGCTCGTATAACCGGTCTTTCCTCCAATACAGTAATCATAAAGATACTGTTCATCCCCTTTATAATTATTGAGCATCTTGTGGTGATTGCTTAGATAAGTCTCTTCGCTGTGCTTATTCGTCGGAGGAATGGTATACCGCCTGGTATTGACAATCATCCGAAAAATATCATTCTGCAAAGCTGCCCTGGATATCGTTGCAATGTCATTTGCACAGGTCCAGTGGTCTTCATCCGGCAGTCCATGCGGATTGTTAAAATGCGTATCTTTACAGCCCAGCTCCTTTGCCTTATCATTCATCATGTTAATGAAATCCTGATAATCCTTACCGACATGTTCGGCAATCGCATACGCGCATTCATTCGCTGATTCCAGCATCATCCCATAGAGACATTCCCTCATTGACATCACTTCATCAATATCACGTGAAATTCCGGAACCTTCTGTCTTGTATACTGCATCCTGTGAAAAAGTTACCTCCTCATCCAATCCTGCATTTTCTACTGCAAGCAGAATTGTCATAATCTTGGTGATACTCGCCGGATAACAGTGCTCATGTGCATTTTTCTCATACAGCACCGTTCCGGTAGAGGCTTCCATTACAATTGCTGACTCCCCCTGAATCTGAGGTCCCTCCGGCCAATACTCCTCTGCCTGAACCGGAAAAACGTGTACCGGCAATAGACAGATTACGCCGAGCAGTAAAGCCCGCCATCTCTTTCTGTTCTTCATGAAATTTTCTCCTTGTTTCCGATTCGTATCGGACATCGTAAAAATTACTTGAATTTTACAAAATTGTTACATCGCCTATAGTATAGCATATCCGAAAACGCAAATCAACTTTCTAAAATGTCCTTTTTTTTCTGCAAAATATATAGTAAGATAAAAATAAAATAATCTAAAAGGAGCTATCTATGAGATTACGAAATATTCCCGGCTCACGGGAAGTAATTGCTGAAAACCGCTGGTGCATTCCAGAGACAGAACCGACAAAAGGAAACTGGCATTCCATTTTTGGAAACGACCATCCCATCCACATAGAAATCGGTATGGGGAAAGGACAGTTCATCCTCTCGCTTGCAAGGCAAAATCCCCACATCAACTACGTTGGAATAGAAAAGTATTCCAGCGTCTTATTGCGCGGACTTCAGAAAATAGAAGAGGAACCGCTTGAAAATATTCGTTTTATCCGTATGGATGCGGAAAATATATGTGAAATGTTTGACCGGGATGAGGTGGCGCGTATATACCTGAATTTCTCCGATCCCTGGCCAAAAGACCGCCACGCCAAACGGCGCTTAACGTCCCGCCAGTTCCTTTCGCTTTATCAAAATATTTTACAAAGCGATGGCGTCGTAGAATTTAAGACAGATAATGTCGATCTCTTTGATTTCTCTCTCGAAGAGGTGAAAGAAGCCGGATGGAGGCTCGTGGCATTTACCAGAGACCTCCATCACGACGAAACTATGAATCAGGGAAATATTATGACCGAATACGAAGAAAGATTTTCTGCGAAGGGAAATCCCATCCACAAATTGATTGCTGCACGGTAAAAGATTTCTATTCTATTTTGATTACTTTTACCGGCTGCTCATCATCCGTATAGAGAACCTTTATCGTATCTCCCTGCTGGTATTTGATGATGTCTAAAAGATCCGTATTTGTTAAGTCAACATCAAAGACTTCATCCTTCCCTTCCAGGGAAAAATAAATATGCGTATTACCTTCGACATTTACTGGAATCAGATTTTTAATTCTTCCTGTGGCATTCTTACTCTGTTCCTCCAGTGTCGAGGTAATTCCATTATTTTTTAACAGCTTGCTGTAAGCTTTCTCGCATTCCTTTATGGTATTTCCAGTCGCTACCCACTGATATTTCTGGATATTTACCATACCGTACATTTTTACCAGTCCTGCATCATCCTTCAGCGCCATGAAATACGTAGGTTCTCCGGAAATGTTCAAAAGCAGGGGGAAGGTCGCATGGTAACCAAGGTTCTGTACCTGCCCTTCCGCGGACGACATTGCCGATTCCTCCGTAGCGCCTTCAATCTTATAGAAACGTGTCTCCATCGTACGCTGGTTCATCAGGACAAACCCTACATTGGACTGGTCTCCGCTGACGCTGGTAACGCCCGAATAAACCCAGACGTCATCGTCCAATGCAATGTAATTGTATCCGTTAGTTGTCTGCAGACAATCCTTCTGTCCCAGTATGCTGTTGAAAAATCCATGCTTTAACGTGCCATTGTAATCGTAAAGTTCCATCAAAAGTTCCGCCTGATAGACCTTATCCACCCATTGAGGTACTTCGTCTATTTTATAATCTGTACATTCGCCTGTCACCGCATTACAGATTACCACATTTCCAATCGTAACGCCGCCGAACAGTCCTATGTTAAATTTCTTGACCGGACAAATCCAATATGGAATTCCCTCTTCATCTATCTCAAAGAAAATCTGCTCAGTAAAAATATAGGTAGGATAACGGAAACGCAGATGCCGGTAAATATTCCGATTCAGATATTCCGCCTTGGAATACCTGATTCCCTGCTCCAGTTTCACGCATTCCGTATCCTGCGTCGCCATGTCAATCTTGATATAAGCCGGAATTCCGTTGCCCTGGTTGGTCAGCCATTTAATCGGGCTAGCATATACCAGTGGCGTCACACGCACCGGCCGGTTGTTGACATTGATCTGGCTGTAATCTCCCGACACTTCAAACTGAGATACCATATCCACCATGCTTCCCATCTTTCGGTTGCCGAGAAGCGCTGCTGAATCTTTGTCCAGAATCGGAATCGTATTGTAATCAACTTCCGAAATATCTCTTGTAAAATCACGTTCCTCTACATCCATCAGTTGCTGGTATTTCTTGGCATTTATAATCGGTGAGGAGAGAAGCGCGCCAATAGCCAGAATGATCACAAGCAATGCCAGCACACCCAGACAAATTTTCGTTCCAACGCCAGCTGCCACGGATAAAGCCAGGCTTTTATTTTTCACTACGTCTCCAATGCCTTGATATTCCTTAAATGCTTTCCGTGCCATTGTTAAAATCCCGACAACAATCACGGCACCAATTACAAACCACCATGTCCCTATCGAGTGAATATTAAATGCCGGTATCGTGACATAATAGTACACGAAGGCCACAACCAGTGCAATCACGATAATAATTGCATTTCTTACTGCTTTTTTCATTATGTTCTCCTTTTGTCTTTATCTGTATTATAAGGTTAGTACAATTCTACCCTTTTCTTCTCCTATTGTCAAGAATGTAAAAATATGACATTTTTCTAAAAAAAATTAAAAAAGTTCTTGCAATCCTTAAAATTTTATTATATAATTATCATTGTCTTGAAAAGAAGACGTAAGCGCCTCTAGCTCAGCTGGCAGAGCACCTGACTCTTAATCAGGGTGTCCAGGGTTCGAACCCCTGGAGGCGCACTACAGAACTTGTTGTGACGATGCGCTCTCACGATGGGTTCTTTTTTTTATAATATTTTTTGTAATTCTCAGTTCTTATCATTTATGATTTTTTTTACTTCTGTGAAAGATTTCTCCAATGTACTTATTTTTTTCTCCAGCTTTGGTTTTGCATATCCTGCTTCTGCAAGTTTCTGTTTGATGCTCTTTTTACGTTTCATGCTGCCTCCGACAACAAATAAAGGTTTCTTTAGTATATGTATTATAAGAAATTTGATTCCTTTCGCATGAGTATGCGTATTATATTTTTCTGCAGAAAAACAGCAGCCTTTGAGAAATCAAAAGCTGCTGCCTTGTCTTTACATATTTGCAATCAATGCTGCGATGTCCTCCGGACTCATCGGTTTATTGGGATCCGACATATCCGGCATGGGAGGATTCTCCTCCTCTTCGAATTTCACTGTCTCTTCCGGAAGGTCTTCTGCCGCCGTATTTGCAATCAATGCCGCAATGTCCTCCGGACTCATCGGTTTATTGGGATCCGGCATCTGCGGTTCCTCTGTCGCCGGCGTATCTTCGGCTATTGGAGACCCCATACTCTCTGTAGGGCTTTCGGTCACTGTACTTGCCAGCAATGCCTCAATATCCTCCGGACTCATTGGTTTGTTGGGATCCGGCATCAACGGTTCCTCAACTGATTCTTCGATTGGGGGTTCCTCCATATGTATTGCATCATCTATGGACTTCTTCTCCATCAGAAGTTCAGAAATCATATCGTTTCCGTCTACTTCAATCGTTTCCGGTATCGGCTCTTCCTGCGGTATCATATCCATAATCACTGATTCATTGACCACAGGCTCTTCCACTATCGGCTCTTCTGCCGTTTCCATCATGGGCTCTTCTGCCACTGCTTCCGGTATCGACTCTTCTGCCGTTTCCATCATGGGTTCTTCCATCATAGGCTCTTCTGCCGCTGTTTCCGGTATCGGCTCTTCTGCCGGAATTTGTTCTATCGCCTCAGGAATCTGGGATTCCGCTATTTTTTGTTTACTGACAGAAACTAAATTTTCTACGGATTGATTTGAAATCTCAATGTTTTCTGAGATCTCATCCACTTCCTTTTTAATAGATTCCGTCATTTCCTGAATCTTATCAAACAGCTCGTTCTTAATATTTCCAAATTCCGAACT
This sequence comes from uncultured Lachnospiraceae bacterium, assembly GCA_910587895.1. GTDB lineage: Bacteria > Bacillota > Clostridia > Lachnospirales > Lachnospiraceae > Petralouisia. The sequence continues at coordinate 6,718 of CAJUOE010000125.1, read as the reverse complement.
TCCCTGACTGCTTGTCTCAATCTGTCTGTTGACCTGATTCTGAATATTCTCTATCATATCCCGAAATGCTGTCATCTGGACAAGAAGCTTGTCATTCGAATTCATCAATGCATCTGCATTTTCCTTGCTTCGGCTGATTGTAATCTTGGCAATTTTCTTCTGGTCTTCCACAATGCTGTCCAGCATAGATGCAATTTTACGTTGATTTGCATCTCCGACTTTGCCGAGAGGCATAATCTTCTGCCCAATAAAATTGATTTTCTCATCTATATCCTTGAGCATATCGAGCGTTACTACATACGTACCTTTTTCTGCTTTCATGATATCGGCATACTGCTCTTCCCGACGCATGTTTTCTATCTCTTTTAATTTGAACCAGCTATTCAGCGTAAACACCGTAAATATCAGTGTCACTAATGCCGCAGTAGCCAATATGTAATCTGTGGGAACATAAATGATTAAATAAATGTCTAACAAAAATACAAATAATGTAATAATTGAGGTTATTTGTACTTTCCTCTTTTGTGCCTTATTGTTTCCCATACATTTTCCTCCACCTTTGCACTCTGTGCATATAAATTTTCTCAACTGATTCTTTATATAATACCATATTTTCATGTTTTTTACAATAAAGTTTTATATGCTTTCATCAATCTGTCGCCGGTTTTTCGTCAACAGTAGTTGTATGTATTTTATTTCTGAATTTTTAATTTCTAATTCTTTAAATTTTGAACAGAATCTCCTAAAGTTTTCAGTTCCAGCCTCTGTAGGATGTCTTTTACAATGCCTGGATTTTGAATTAGATTAATACCAAAACATTTTTTACCCGCATCTTTTACGGATGCTCCTATATGATAGGCTGTCGTTCGGTCAAGAATCAAAAACCTGTCATGAAATGATTTGGTATATTCTATCTTCAATGTCGGGTACTGTGCATTAAAATTCTTAACGTCGGCCGTTGTTAGCTTCGTCTGTTTCTGCGTATAAATAGTTACTGTAACATCAGACTTTTTCTTTGAAAGCAGATTCAATGTTCCAACATCTACATATCCGTCTATCAGAGTAATTTCTTTATCTGCTTTTTGAATCAAACTTACTATCAGACTGAACGCATCATAAATTTGTCCATCAAAAAATATTTTTTGATTGGATTCCTCGTGTTTGGATATGTATTCAAATATCTGCTCTAATTTTTCATCTGTCTGTTTCTGATATTCTAATTGTTTCAACTCGATACTACTGATACGCTCAAAAAGTAAAGAATTGCTTGCAATGAAACGTCTCATTTCTACAAAGGCTCTCATAATACCAATACTCACATTTATGGCAACTTCACTATGGAGTACACTTGCAAGCATAGATATTCCCTGTTCTGTAAAAACATAAGGTAAATATCGTCTGCCACCACGCCCATCCGTTTTGTTTTGTATATCTGTTTTTGAGATGCCAAATTGGCATCTCAAAAAATCGTATTCTTCTTCCGTCAACTGAAAACGAAAATCTTCTGGAAAACGGTTTATATTTCGTTTAACAGCCCTGTTTAATGCTCTGGGCCATTATTAAACTCCTTCTAACACTAATATTATACAATCTCTATAAAAATTCACATAATATATATGGACTATTTGCTGGTTCTACATCCATTTTTGATAATATTTATCATATATATGTTTTGACTGTGATGTCATATTTTCTTCTTCCATGTATTGCATAATATTTTTTTACTTAAAGTTACAATGTGACTTCAAATTTCAATTTTTTAGAAACTTTAAATTTTCTATATATTTTTGAAAATTAGCTGAAACACCATTCTGATTAGCAAACTTAGACGGATAAGAATACCAAAAACTCTGGAATCCCAGAGTTTTCGGTATTTTTAGAACGTCGCTAAGAGGATTCGAACCTCCGGCCTACCGCTTAGGAGGCGGTCGCTCTATCCAACTGAGCTATAGCGACAGTTGCAAAATCTATATAAAATATTTTGCTTACAAATTGTAATTGATCTGACCCTGCATCCAGATAACGCCTTTATACCTTCGACCTACTGCAGGCTCTCCCAGCAAGTCTTCCTGATTGATGCAGACATCAAAAATCAGATGATTGCTGTCTACCGTAAGTACATAGCATTTTTCTGAAGTCTGTTTGTTCTCCACTGTGTAGAAATCTAAAATCTCTCCCATAATGCTGTACTGGTCACTCTCAATTCCATAAGGCATAAAATACGTATCGACAATCGAAAGAATGTCTTCTGTCATGACCCTTCTGGAAATCATAGAGTAAGTATCAATATCTTCTAATGTGAGACTTTCCATTGCATCTTCATCCCCATCTCTGGCTGCTGCCATCAGATGCGTGCGATTGCTGTTATAATTCTCACTGTTCTTAATCTGGGATTCGTTCTTATAAACTGGAAGAACAATTTTCCCATTTGTAGACAAAGCGGAAATGGTGGTATTCACCGGAATTCTCCTGCCATTTTTTGTACGGCATTCCTGAAGATATTCCACAACATTCTGTAGATAAAAAATCAATGTCACACCAATTCTCATTTCATCGCAGACTCCTGCATAGGCCTCCCGACCGGAATGTTTCTCGATTTCTACTTTCTCCTCGGTACTCACACCGCTTCCTATAAAATATGGATAGTAATGATCTATCTGAAAATTACTGTCATCTACGTATTCGCCTCGAACAGCAATTCCCATATACTGTCCAAATTCCCTGCTCAATTCTGCAAATACATTTCCATATTCATCTTCGGTTATTTTCCTAACGTCAGGATTTTGTATAATATCGTCAATCAGTGAGTTTATTTCCTGCTTTTTATTCATATTTCTGAATCCGATGCTTCTCAGATAACTATGCATTTTTTACCCACCCTTCGAGATAAAATAGCCTTTACTTATTATAATATATATGTCGGAGATTTGCAAATTTTTTATAATTTTTCTTCCACTTTTTCTATTTTTCCTAAAGCAATGTTCAAAGCTTCGCGTTCTTCGTCCGCTAACACGATAATGGAATTGCCATTTAAAATCTCTTTGATATATGTATAGCATCCTTCCCTGCTATGCATTGCATTGATAATAAATCCATTATTCTCCTGATCCAGCAATGCCAGCGAAAAGCTTAACTTGCCTCCCATTTCATGAAAGGCGTCGTACTTCACCATTCCTACTTTCTGGAACGTGTGCAGTAATGTATTAGAAATTTTTTCAATATTTGTTCTGTTTTCCTTCTCAGAAATTAAGAGCTGGTCTATCTGCTGAATTCTTGTGGATAATGTTTCTTCCAGAGATTCTGCATTTTTGCCCTGCATGAATGCCTCATACCTTTTACGAAGCCTGTTTGTCTTACCCATATTGACTGCTAATAATATAAACAGTATTACCATAATAATTGCCATAATTCCAATTGTCAATAATAAATCGTCAATTGAAATATAAATTCCTAAAAAATCTGAATTCATTGTCTCCTCCTTTTTGCATCTTCCAAAGAATCAATTGTAATCTAATCAATAGATAGAACATATATTCGAATTATTCATCTGCCAGATGAATGGATTGAAATAATTCTACAATGCGCTCCAATTCATCATTTGAATAATATTCAATTTCTATTTTTCCTTTTCTGTTATCTTTATGATTGATAGAAACTTTCGTTCCCATTATATTTTTGAGTTTTTGTTCTATGTCCTCATAGAACACTGCCATACTACTGTCTTCCTGTACTTTTGTTGTTTCTGTCTTCGGATTCTGCATTTTCTTTATGAGCTTTTCTGTTTCACGCACACTCAGCTTTTCATCAAAAATCTGTTGTGCCAAAGTAAACTGCTGCTCATTATCTGCTATTCCGAGAAGTGTCCGGGCATGTCCCGTAGTAATTAATTCATCAATTACCATCTGTTGTACACGCTCATCTAATTTCAGCAGACGCATAGAATTTGTTACTGCCGTCCTGGATTTAGAAACTCGCTCCGCCACCTCATCCTGTTTTAAATGAAATTCTTCCAGCAACCGCTTATATGCCAAAGCTTCTTCTATAGGATTTAAATTTTCCCGCTGTATATTTTCAATCAAAGAAATTTCAACAATTTCCTGATCGGTCAATTTCTTAATAATAACCGGAACATCTTTCAGGCCAGCAAGTTTTGCTGCTCTCCATCTTCGTTCTCCGGCAATAATTTCATAATAGTCTTTTTTATCCTGCACAAGCAATGGTTGTAATACGCCATATTGTTTCAATGATTCCGACAATTCCAACAAAGCGTCTTCATCAAAATTTTTCCTTGGCTGTTCCCGGTTAGGCTCCACCTTTCCTATTTTCACGTATACAACATCTTTGCCTATTTCCGGTTTCCTTGTCGTATCTGTTACAGCTCTGTCTCCGCCAATTTTATTTGGTATCATGGTGTCCAGTCCTTTACCCAGACCTCGCGCTGCTGCCATTATATATCCTCTCTTTCTATCACTTCTTTCGCCAACAATCGGTAACTCTCTGCACCAGCGGATTTCGAATCATATAAATTGATAGGTTTTCCATAACTGGGTGCTTCCGCCAGACGAATATTTCTTGGAATAATCGTCTTATATATCTTCGTACTCAAATTCTTCTTCACATTATCTACTACCTGAAGAGACAAATTTGTTCTGGCATCATACATGGTAAAGACAACGCCTTCCATTTCCAGATCAGCATTCAATCGCTGCTGTACCAGATTGATTGTATGTACTAATTGGCTTAATCCCTCCAACGCATAATACTCACATTGAATCGGAACTAACACCGTATCTGCGGTTGTCATTGCATTTATTGTAAGCATATTCAGGGAAGGCGGACAGTCAATAATTACAAAATCATAATCATCTCTTATATAATCTACTTCATTTTTCAAGATATATTCTTTTTCATTGATGCCCAAAAGTTCAATTTCAGCTCCAGAAAGATTGATATCAGATGGAATAATAGAAAGATTTTCGATATCTGTTTTCTTCAAACTTTCTCTTACAGTACATTGGCCTATCATAAGTTCATATACTGTATTCTCTATACTTTCTTTGTCTAATCCAAGTCCACTCGTAGTATTTCCCTGTGGATCCAAATCAATGGTTAATACTTTCTTACCTGCTTCCGCAAGACAGGCAGATAAATTAATTGCGGTTGTAGTTTTGCCAACGCCGCCTTTTTGGTTTGCGACTGCTATAATTTTTCCCATGTTCTTCCTCCATTTTGTACAATGATATCTGTACAAAAACATGTATTTTCTAACTTTGTTGCTTTTCATCTATTATATCACTTTTTCAATTTGAATACTATATACTATATATGTTTTTCATTATCAATATATAGTGGATTTAGATTTCTATTATGTGATTTTCTATTGATTTTAAATATTTTTAGAATTAGCGTTATTTTTTAATACTATCTCATACTTATATAATACATATTTTGGAAATATATATTCTTAGAAATGTTTCACGTGAAACATTTTGATATGATTTATTTGATATAATACCCTTTGTTTGAATATATAAACTTTTATATTTTTCAATAAGATAATAGTTTTTAAATTTTTTTATTCTTCAAACGCCAACAATATAGTAGAAAACTGGATAATATGAATTATAGTCAAATACCCCACAGCAATCTGCATAGCATGACCTGGCTTATCTTTTTCAAGGAATGGAGTATTTGACCCTTGCAGCATTTCCCAAATATCCACACAAGCGCGGCTGCCTGGCTCATTGTTCACGAAAAAAATGTTTCACGTGAAACATTTTATATATATAAGGAAATATCTGCCTGTTAAAATATGTAAATAGATTATAAAAACTAATATCAAAAAGTTATTGTTGTTTCTTCAGCATACTAATAATTTTATTTATTTCCTTATTCAATTCCTGTAATTCTAATTTACATCTTGCCGGGTCTACGCCCATCAATTTATTACAAATTTCGACTTTATGATTCAAGGACATCAAATTTGAAATCAATGTCTCTTTCATTAGAAAAATATTATTTTTCTCAGTATCCTCTTCCTTCTCTTCTTCTATAAAATTTTCTTTGGATTCCAAGGGTACTTCTATATACCCCTGTTTCGAACGAAAATCTTCCATTACCAAATCTAATTCTCTAATCTTCGTATTATATTTAATCACTTGTAATTGCAAGCGATGAATCTCATCTCTGATAAATTTCTGTTCTTCCATCAGAGATTCTATTTTCTTATAATTTTCTTCGTCAATATTCCTTGGGGTAAAAGATTCAAAATCTTCATCCAAAGAATTCTTCAAGGTTTCTATAAATTTAATATTATTATCTAACTCTGTTTCTTTTTTCTGTGTCTGCTGCTCTAAAACAATTTTCTTCTCATAAAGTTCCTGATATAAATTTTCTAAATACTCACCTATCATTTTTATTCCTTTCATGAACATTTGTTCCTTATATATTTGCTATGATATATTATAAAATCATATAAAACTAATCTATCCTAATTTTATATCATAACAAAAAAATAAGAAAGAAAAATTTGATTATATATTACAAAATTTATTTGTATATCATTCACTTATCGTCTATAATATTAATAAAAGAATATTATAATATCTGATATTTAAAATACCTGATTGTTAAGAATACTTGATATTATATTTTATGGATATATAGTACCAAAAGGTTCACATCACTATGTGATGTGAACACTTTGCACATAAAAGTG
>CAJUOE010000124.1 GCA_910587895.1 uncultured Lachnospiraceae bacterium | reverse complement strand
GAGCATATATAGTCGTATGCCGGGTATTGGCTTTGTATGGATGGGAGTATTTCGCGTCCTTCCCATTGAAAGGCAAGTCCGTCGATGCTCTGTACGCAGTGATTTTTTTACGATGGATGACGTACCGCTCCACTATGTGCTTGGCAGGTACAATCCCGATATCTGTGAAAAGCATTACGGGAAAAGGTGCTGGGGCAAATGCATGAGGCGTTTATATCCGCTTATGGTTGTAATTATCTGGAAAGGGACGAGTATGAGTTTGTGGAACTGCCTGCTGTCATCCGGGGAAGGAATGAGGGATATGTCACGCTTGGCATTGTGACAGTTGACCTGCATTCTTCTGGTGAGCATTGGGGGACTTTTTTTCTGACACCAGAGGGAGATTTGGATCAGGGAGAGAAGTCTCTGCCGGAATCAGACAGGAAGTATCTGCGGGAGAATTTCGCCCCCTATGACTACTGGTATACACCGATTATGGAGGGAAAGCGATTATGAAGAAAGCAGTTATAACCGTCAATTTTGATGAGGAAAAAACGGTAGCACTCAAACTGTATCTGGAACAGAAAGGAAGTTCTTTGGAGAAGGAGCTGGCAAAATCATTGGATTCTCTTTTTGCCAAATCCGTCCCGGTAGGTGTGAGACAGTTTATTGCACTGCGTTCCGGTAATTCTGCGACCGTATCATCACCAAAAAAGAAAAAGCAGAAAATACAGGAAGAAAAAATATCTGAGACTCACATGGAAACAGAAGAAACCAGAAGTTAGAATCTTTTTCCATAAGGTAATAAAAGTGTGGTATAATGGGCGCTAGAAAGACTGAACGGAAAGGAGAGGAAGTGTTATGGTTTATCTGACAGGAGATACGCATGGAGACTTCCGGCGTATTGCTGCTTTCTGTACAAGATTTGGAACGACGGTAGATGATGTCATGATTATTCTTGGAGATGCCGGTATCAATTTCAGTGGCGAACAGAAAGACAAGGCAAAAAAAGATTTGATAGCAGCACTGCCTATAACACTGTTTTGTATTCATGGCAACCATGAGCAGAGACCATATACTATTTCCTCCTATCAGGAAAAAGAGTGGCATAACGGCACCGTGTATGTAGAAGAAGAATATCCCAATATCCTATTTGCGAAAGACGGAGAAATCTTTGAACTGGATGGATATCAGACGATTGCTATCGGAGGTGCTTACAGCATCGATAAAATGATGAGGGTTGCTTACGGATATGGCTGGTGGCAAGATGAGCAGCCCTCAGAAGAAATCAAACAGTATGTGGAACAGCAGCTTGTGTGCAATTTCTATCAGATAAGCGGAAAAGTATACCGCTACGAGTTTGTGGGGCAGTTTGGGACGATTTGAGAGTGAGAGATGCAGGAAAATGTGGATTGTAAAGAGAAAAATATAGGAGTTATTAAAAAAGACACTTCTGACTTCAGCGTTACTATTATTGTAAATAAGTGGAAATTATGATACACTGAATTTGAAAAAGCAACACACGGCAAGATAAAAATTTATGAGGTGAATCTATGGCACAAATTACAGATATTATCAAGTATGAAGGGGATAACAACACGTTTATCTGGAAACATCCCTGTGAAGATTTCAACAGTTTGACACAGCTGATTGTCCACGAAAGCCAGGAAGCTGTTTTCTTCAAGAACGGTCAGGCGCTTGACCTCTTTGGACCGGGGCGATATACTCTTGAGTCGCAAAATATTCCACTGATTGGAAAAGTTTTAAACCTTGCAACCGGAGGGGAAAGTCCCTTTCACTGTGAAGTATATTTCATCAACAAAACGGAGCAGATGAATATCAAATGGGGAACTGACAGCAAGGTGCAGTATATCGAGCCCGCCTACGGATTCCCGATTTCCATCGGGGCGTCAGGCGAGATGAGCCTTCGCGTGGAGGATAGCCGCAAGCTGCTCTTAAAGCTTGTTGGCACGGAGGATTTTCTCAGCCAGCAAAAGTTGACTTCATTTTTCCGCGCATTTTTGATGACGCGCGTGAAGACTTACATAGCGCAGACCATGAAACAGAACGCGATCAATATTTTTGAGATAGACGAGCATCTGGCGGTTTTCTCAGAGTCGATTCATAGTCAGTTAATTCCTGATTTTGCAGATTATGGCGTTTCGCTGGAACGTTTTTTTGTCACAAATGTGGCAAAGCCGGATGGCGAAAGACAGTACGAGCAGTTCAAGGAACTGCATTTCCGTCAATATGCGGATGTAGCCGAGGCAAAACTCCGCCAGCAGACCGATATTATAAAGGCCGAGACGGACGCACAGAAGGTTGTCATTGATTCCAAAGCACAGGCGACGAAACGTGCCCAGGAAGGATACACCTACCAGCAGGAGCGCGGCTATGATGTGGCAACGGAAGTGGCAAGGAATGAGGCAGTCGGCCAGTTTACCAACCTTGGCGTCGGCCTTGGGACAATGGCAGGCGTTGGCGGCGCAGTTGCCGGAACGGTTGGTGGCGCAGTTGCCGGGGCAGTTGGCGGCGCGATGAATGACGCCATGAATACGGTAAATGAAAAAGCGCCTGCGCAGAACGTATGTGCAAAATGCGGCGCAGTTTTGCCTGAAAATGCCAAATTCTGCCTTGAGTGCGGGGAAAAAGCAGCACCGGCAGTTCCAGAAGGAATGGTGGTCTGCCCGGGATGTGGGAAAACGGTTGTGAAGGGTAAATTCTGTCTGGAATGTGGCCATAAGTTTGTCTCCTCCTGTCCAAAGTGTGGAAAGGAAACCGTTCCAGGCGCCAAATTCTGCCTTGAGTGTGGTGAAAGGCTATGACAGGGAGGGAGTTCATGAAGAAAATATTTAATTTTTACGTCGCATCATGGGCGGTGATGTTCGTACTTTTCCAAGTGATTTCATTTGTTACTCCCGGCTGGGCGGACGCGGAAAAATATACGCCGTCGTTTTGGATTGGATATATTTGTATCACGATCTTTTTTTTCGGGCAGCTAGCCTGTGCATATTTTGCATTGAAAACGGAGAATCCGGGGAAGGTCTTCTATCGCAGTTCCCTTGTCGCTGCCAGTTATGTCGGACTGCTTTTGTCTTTCGCATCCGGAGGGTTTTGTATGTTGATTCCGACCTTTCCGTATTGGGCAGGCATTATCCTTTGCGCGATTGTCCTGGCGTTTAACGTTATTTCCATCATGAAAGCCTCAGTTTCGGTTGCGCTTGTCGAGTGCACGGATGAAAAAGAGAAGGCGCAGATATTTTTCCTGAAATCCCTGACAGCCGATGCTGAAACATTGCTGTCTAAGGCAAGATCCGAAACTGTAAAAAAGGATTGCAGGAGAGTTTATGAAAAATTTCGTTATTCCGACCCTGTGAGCTGTGAGGCGCTGGCGGCAGTTGAAGGGGAAATTACCGTGAAATTTTCAGCGTTTGCAAAGGCAGTGGAGGAAGACAATGTGGCAGATGTGAAGGCAATATCTGAGGAACTTGTGATTTTACTTGAAGATAGAAATAAGAAATGTAAATTACTGAAATAGGAGGAAAAGCAATGGCGCTATTTAAATGCAAAATGTGCGGAGGCGCATTGGAAATAAATAATCATGAAAGTGTCGCAGTCTGCGAATACTGCGGAACACAGCAGACGATTCCCAGGCTTGATGATGACAAAAGGGCAAACCTTTATGACAGAGCCAGCCATTTCCGGCGGAATAATGAATTTGACAAAGCGATGGGGCTCTATGAGCAAATCCTCAATGAAGACGGTACGGACGCAGAGGCTTACTGGTCGCTTGTTCTTTGCCGCTATGGGATTGAATATGTGGAAGATCCGGCATCCCATAAGCGTGTGCCGACGGTGAACCGCGCGCAGTTTACGTCTGTTTTTGATGATGATAATTATAAGTCTGCGCTGCAATATGCCGACGGCAGCCAGAAATCAATTTACGAGGAAGAAGCAAAGACAATCAACGAAATACAAAAAGGCATTCTCACCATTTCACAGCAGGAAGAACCGTTTGATGTATTTATCTGTTATAAGGAGACGGATAATTCCGGTAGGAGAACGCCGGATTCCGTGCTGGCAAATGAGCTGTACCACGAATTGACCGAGGAAGGGTTCAAGGTATTCTTTTCCCGTATCACCCTTGAAGATAAGATTGGCTCTGCTTATGAGCCGTACATATTCGCAGCCCTTAATTCTGCAAAAGTGATGGTCGTCTTGGGCACCAGACCGGAATATTTTCAGGCGCCCTGGGTGAAAAACGAATGGAGCCGTTATCTTGCCCTGATCCGCAATGGAGCCAAAAAGACGCTGATTCCAGCTTACAAAGATATGGATCCTTACGATTTGCCCGAGGAATTTTCCCATTTGCAGGCACAGGATATGTCAAAGCTTGGATTCATGCAGGATATTATCCGCGGCATTGGAAAGATTGCAGAAGTGGATGAACCAAAAAAGGCGGTCGGTTCAGAAACGGCTGCGGTTGGCATGGGTGTAAATAAAGAGTCTTTATTCAAGCGTGTCTTGATTTTTCTGGAAGATGGCGATTGGAAAAGCGCGGATGAATACAGTGAAAGAATTCTGGATATGGATCCGGAAATGGCGGAGGCTTATCTTGGGAAACTGATGGCGGAGCTGCATATCAAAAAACAGGAGGAACTTGCAAATTGCGGAAAGCCTTTTTCAAACAGCAATAATTACCAGAAAGCGATTCGTTATGGAGATGAGGCTCTGAAAAATACATTGCAGGGATATATTGAGCAGATCAAAGAACGCAATGAAAACGCCCGCCTGGAATCCATTTACAGTGAAGCGGTCGCAAAGATGGAGGAGGCAGATTCGGAGGAAAGTTATAAGGATGCGGCTGCCAGATTTTTTCCCATTACAGAGTATAAGGATTCTTCCGCGAGGAGGGAAAAGTGCCTGAATGAGGCGGAAATCTGCCGGAAAGATGCTATTTATCATATGGCAAAGGATTTGATGAGTGACAATATTTATCTGAAAAAAAGCGGATATACCTCTGCTATCCTTAAATTCCAAGAAATTTCCGGTTGGAAAGATGCGGACGAGCAGGTGGAGATATGCGAAAGAAAGCTTGAAGAGATAGAGCAGGAAGAGGAAAGGAACAGAATAGAAGAGGAAAAGCAGGCCAGGCAAAAAATAAGGCGCAAGAGGATGACCCTTATTATAATAGCTGCAATTATTTGCGCTATAGTTGCAATTGTCGTTTTCATTGATAAGGTGATTGTGCCAGAACGGGAATATCAGGATGCAGTTGCATTAATAGATGAGGAAAAGTATGAGGAAGCGTATGAGAGATTGCTGGCGATGGAAGGCTACAAGGACAGCAGTGAGAAGGCGGAGGAATTAAAGACGGTAACGATACCGGAGAAGAAATATCAGGATGCCATTGCGTTGATAGATGAGGAAAAGTACGAGGAAGCGTATGAGAAATTGCTGGCGTTGAATGGTTATAGGGACAGCAGTGAGAAGGCGGAGGAATTAAAGACGGTAACGATACCGGAGAAGAAATATCAGGATGCCATTGCATGGATAGGTGAGGAAAAGTATGTGGAAGCGTATGAGCAATTGAGGGCATTGGAAGGATATAAGGATAGCAAAGAACAGGCAAACGCTATTCGCTTTGAGTACGAAACGGTAAAAGGAAAACAGGTGAAAGTTGGTGATTATATTATTTTTGGCGCCTATGAGCAGGATAATGACAAATCAAATGGCAAAGAAGCGATTGAATGGATTGTCCTTGCAAAAGAGGGCAACAAAAGTCTTGTCATCAGCAGGTATGCTCTTGATAATCGAGCTTATCATAAGAAAATTGAGGATGTTACGTGGAAGACATGTTCCTTGCGCAAATGGTTGAACAAGGGATTTATGAATAAAGCCTTTTCTCAGAAGGAGAAAGCGATGATTCCCACTGTTAAGGTAGAGACGGAAATTGTAAATGTAGAAATATTAAATCCCTATTTACCTTCTAGTGAATTTGAGATATCTAAGGTTCCTGGTAAATCCACAAAGGACAGGGTTTTTTTGCTCAGAAGTGCAGAGGTAGAAGAATTTTTTTCTTCAAATAAAGAACGAAAGTGTAAGGTATATCCTGCATTGGGAACCGATGGCTGTCGATGGTTGTTGCAGTCTTGTGGAGGGGCTGTTACCAGTGTTGATGCTCTCGGGCTTATTGAAGAGTTTAATTTCGATGTCACTACAAAATGTGCCATCCGTCCGGCCATGTGGATTGATTGGAGCACTGGAAAATAAAGGCATAGATTGCTGAAAAAATAATATAGGTATTTCTAAAGGCATATGTGTCGGTCGCATATGCCTTTTTTGATGTAGTTAGCAGTCTGGCAGAAGTGAAAAGTCGATGTGCAAATCTTCATGGATGCCAGCTTTTACAGAATCAGAAAAAGTGTAGTCCCCGGTGTCCTCCGATTCAAAGTTATATAGAAGGATGCGATTTTTGTCCGGGTCAACAATCCAATATTCTCGAACGCCAGCGGTATGGTATTTAAATAGCTTTGTGTAATAGTCCATTTGCCGGCTGCCTGGCGATACAATTTCGATTATCCAGTCCGGAGCCCCGATACATCCCCTGTCATTGAGTTTTGAACTGTCGCAGATGACAGAGATATCCGGTTCCACATAATTTCTGTCATCGTTGTTTAAAAATACAGCAAATGGCGCAGAAAATGGCTCGCAGAAACCGCCTTTTGACCTGATATATGAATCAATGCAGGAAAAAAGCTCCCGGGCAATTGTCTGATGTTTGCGGCTGGGTGGAGCCGTCATGTAAAATTGCCCATCTATCAGCTCTGCACGCGTTCCATCCGGCAGGGCATAAATATCGTCAATCGTATAGGTCTGTTCTTTTGCTGCTGTTGATGGCATAAGATTATTTCCTTTCCTGAGTTTTTCAAT
>CAJUOE010000123.1 GCA_910587895.1 uncultured Lachnospiraceae bacterium | reverse complement strand
TTCTATATCTATCTGAATCAACTCCCTTAAAAAATTGTGTGCTATGGAAAAATCAGCATGTGTTCATTAATAGTATAAGGCAAAGTGGAGAATAAGGCAATGAAACTTATTGACTTGACATTATATGAAAACATTCGATTTTATGTAATGGAAAATCAGGCACATTTCAGTATAAATATGGCAGAAAAATCCTATATGAAAATAGTTATGGATTTCGTGGAGGAATTACGGGTGGAAAATAAAATTTTTGCTTATATGAGGATATCGACCAGCCATCAAAAGACGGACAGGCAGACCAACACCACAGGGCGATTAACGCCCTGTTTACAACAGAAGATTGACAAAACAAGGTATTTAGTCGAGGTACATTTCTCTGCTACGAGTACCCAAAGCGTAGAGGACAAGTTAAAGCGTGTCATTCTCTATGACTTAGAGCATGGGAAACAGGGCAGACCAAGAAAAAGTGATGGAAAATGATGAATGCGTCCTTGACAAGTAGCAACAGGTGCTGCAAACATATATATCGTTACCGGTTACACCGATATGAGAAAAAGCATAGACGGTCTGTGCGCAATCGTCATGGATCATCTGAAAGAGGAACCGGACACTCACTCCATCTATCTTTTCTGCGGTAAACGTTGCTACCGGCTCAAGATCTTATTACGAGAGCCGGACGGGTATGTCCTTTTGATGGAAAGACTTGATGTCGTCCATGGCAAATACCGCTGACCGAGGAAGCACTCCGAGGTAAACCCCATTACCTGGCAGCAGTTCGACTGGCTCATGTCCGGACTTGAAATCGAGCAGCCAAAGGCTCTGCGGACAGCCTGAAGTTCTTGATCTTACTGGATTTTTGCCTGTTTTGTGGTATAATGAGCTTAACAAAAACGGGAGAAAAAACATGCCGCGTTCCGCTAAAGACATCCAGCTTACAGAGCTTAAGAATACCATATCAAAACGGAATGAACTGATCACGACACAGACGAAATCCATGGATCTTTACAGAAAACCATCGAAGAGTTGCGTCAGGAGTTAAGCAACAAGCAGGCTGAAGTGGATTATCTGAAGGCAAAACTGTTTGGCTCTTCCAGTGAGAAATGCAAAAGCCCCTTTCCCGGACAGATGAATCTTTTCAAGGAGATGCCGGATGAGAGGGTTCACTAGATCATAGAGTCGGAAGTGACCCATGTTTCCGCCCACAAACGGGAACGTAAGCCCAAAGCTTCTTATGAGGAGATGTTCGACAATCTCCAACGCAGGGAGGTTGTGCTCGATACACTGGCTGACAAGGATAAGGACTGTCCTGTCTGCGGGACACAGATGGTTCCGATCGGAACTGAGACTGTCCGCACAGAGCTTGTTTTCCATCCAGCATATCCGGAACGCGTGGATTACATGGCGGTTACATGTGAATGCCCTTCCTGTAAAGATTCCACGGAACCGCAGTTCGTAAAAGATGAAGGAGCGGCGCCGCTTTGCGGTACATTAGTAGCATTACAAAAGGTTGACTTCCAGATACCCTTAATACACGAATTTTCCTTACTCTTATTATTCAGAGGCAGGGGGCATCCGCCTCCTGCCTCCGTTTCCCCATACACCCGGACAGGTATTTTCAAATAAAACATTATCCTGCATTCAGATTTTCTTCAGCTTCTTCAATGCCTCAGGCTTCTTCGGGTCATGGTAGATATAGGAGCATGTGGAATTGGCGCCGGCGTGGGCGGAGATAAGGGCAGCCCGCTCCAGAATCTTCAGGCCGAGTTTGTTAGTACTGAAAAGCTTTTGTGTTTTCATAGTGATTTCCTCCATTCGTAAACATTTGGTATTATCTTTAGTACTACTACATTGTAGAATATAACTTATATCTGTTCCGATATCGACAGAATGTAAAAATTACGTTGTTTCCTGTAAGAATTCCCGGCGGCAGAACAACGCGGATACTTGAAATATGCCGCCCTCATGGTGGATGGATATCTCACCGGCATACTTTTCTGCCGTCCGTTTCACTGATAACAGGCCGATTCCGTGGTCGCCGCTTTTGCTGCTGCGGAGTTTTCCGCTGCCGTCTGAGGCAACTGCACCGTTGAAGGGATTTTCTACAGTGATAAGAAGGACATCCTTTACCAGACGAACCGACAGACTGATCCACTTGTCTTTTTCGTCCGTAAGCTGTCGGACGGCCTCCATAGCGTTGTTCAAAAGATTTTCCAAAATGATACACAGATCGGGGCCTTCGACAAAAAGCTCTGTTGGTACATCGAGTTGGCAGACCATCCGTATGCCCTCCGCGGATGCGGCGGCGTACTTATAGTTGACCAGCGCGTCCAGCGCCAGATTTCCCGTTTCTGCGGTGCCATGTCTGTTCAAACTGTTCTCATCAAGCATTTTTCCTATTTCACTTTTTGTTTCCTCAATCTGCCCCGCTTCCAGCAATGCGCGCAGAGCAATCAGACGGCCTTTCAGATCATGGCGCAGGATACGGGTTTGGCGGTAGGCTTCTTCCCGCTCAGTCGCCTGTCTGACGCAGAGGCGGATTTCCTGTTCATAGGCCTGCGTCTGTTTTTCCATGAAAGTCTGTGCGCTGATCTTATCGTAGATATCGAAGATCAGGTAGTTGTTCAGAATGATAAAGATGGATAAAATGTAAAAAAAGGCTGTTTCCCCGTTGTGCAGGGCAGTTACATGAGCATAGTGTGTGATGAAAATGGAGGAGCAGGGAACCAAAAAGAGGCGGATCCAGTACCGGAAGGGAAGTGGGGTGGTGAGATCGCGTCCCTTCCACCGTTTATACATCTGGACAATGATATACATAGCGATTGTGGAGATGAGATTTCCGACGACAAACGGATCCCCCTCCAGTGTTGCCAGCAGGATACTCTGGGTAGCCACCTCTACAACCATTCGCGATGTGTGGTAGATGCAGGAGCGGAATAGGGCTGTCTTGATATCTCCACAGCCACAGGCGAACAGGAGCACCGTCATCAGAATGAGGTTGCCAAAGAGCGTGAGCAAGGGATATCTTGAGTTGGAGAACATGATCAGATATAAAAAGAGGATGTAAAGCGACCACGCGGCGTAGCGGAATGCCTTATGGTGTGTCGCTTCCCTTCGGAAAGAAGCAAGATATGTGTGGATGATGTGTACTGCAAAGAGTACCATCAGCACATCAAGAAATAACGATTCTTTCATTTTTATCCCCTTTTACACCTGCCAATGCCATGAACCTTGTCATGGCGGACTTCTTTCGGTCTTCGCTGATCTGGATAATTTTGCCATCCAGCATTTCAATTTCCGTGGCGGACATTGCCTTTATGTAGCCAAAGTTCACGAGAAAAGATTGGTGTACCCGCAGGAAGCGTCCGTTGAGGGAGGCTACCTGCTTTTCAATATCGTTCATTTTTGCGTAGAAACAGGTCTGTCGCAAATTTGAGGCATCCGTATCCGATCGTGGTAAATGGATAGTAATGATCCGCCGGCAACTCTCAAAGTAGGTAATTTGGTCAAATGGAATCCGATACAGCGTTTTCTTATAGGAAAAAGTAAAGTACCCGGTACGCTGTCTGATCCGTTCGCGCGCGGAGAGGAATACTTCGAGGAAAGCCGCCTCGTCTATCGGTTTCGACAGGAAACGGAAAGGTTCTGTGTAAAACAGTTCTTTCAAGTGTTCTTCATGGACTGATACGTATACGAGCAATGCGGGAATTTCTGCTTCCCGCAAGGCCAGCGCGGCGCGGATGCCATCCATGAATTGCATTTCGATATCCAGATAAATAAGATCGAAGCACATTTGCTGTTCCATAACGGCTTTGACAATGGCGGAACCGTCGAAGAACACTTCGCAGTTGACTTCCACTCCTTGTTCGGCAGCAATTTGCCGCAGAAGCCGTTCGACAATTCCTGTAAAAGCTTTGTCGTCATCACATATGGCAATGTTAATCATCCGTGAGTTCCTCCTGACCAGCTTTTTGGCGATGATCCAGTGCATACTGACAGCACTGGATTACCAGTTCATTAAAGGAAATTTCTTCTTCATGTGCAAGGGCTATCATCCGGTTGTTCAATTCTTCTGTAAAGCGGATGGTTTTGGAGACGTTAGCTTTTGCATGTGGTTTCTTTATTACAAACACGGCATTCACCTCTGAATCATAAGTTATGCTATTAATATAACCTGTCAGAGTGATAAATAATATAATTATAAAAGTAATTGTTTATAGTTGTATTAATTGATATCAAATTGTTGTTGCAATTCGGAAAATGAATTCTATTACATATAGTAGTATAATGTGCTATGATGGTAAATAGAATCATTTAAAATCGGGAAGGATATCAGTAGCAGCTATGGAAAAAATAGCAAATAAGATTGCGCAAATCCTGGTTAGGGAAAATATGATAGATGGTGCCATGCTGGAGATTTATCAGTATGGACTGGTAAGAATGCTGGAGATTGGCGGAGCAGTTTTTACAAGTTTTTTGATATGCCTGAGTATGGGGATGATGAAAGAAGGGCTTATCTTTTTTGCCTTTTTTATTCCACTTCGTTCTTATCTGGGCGGTGTGCATCTCAAAAAGTACTGGCAATGCTTTTTGGCATCCTGTCTGGTATTTTTCATGACGCTTATGACGGTAAAATTTGTGGTGGCCGATCTGAAATTTATAGGGGTTATGACCGTATTAGGAGTGGCGGGCACAGTTTTTACCGCTTTTGCAGATTATAGAAAGCAAAAGAACGAAATATATCTTCTTATTGTCTGTACGGTTCTGAGTCTGCTGATGATACTGGCAGGTTTATTTTATATAAAAGAGGATAATTCTATGATGCTTCTGCTGTGCTGTACGGTTTTATTGGTGCTTGGCAGTAAGGTGATTGAGCTGTTGGGGCAGTCAGCGCGGAAAAATTGCAAATGAGGGCGGTAATAGGGCTTACGCATGAATATCTTCCCATATTCTTTCTTTGCATAATTCATAATAAGTATCACTCTTTTCAATGCCAATAGAATTGATGCCGTATCTATTAGCCACAATGGCAGTGGTTCCACTTCCAAGAAATGGGTCTAATACCACATCACTGTCTTTCATGCATTTTATGATTAATTCCGGAATGTCATTCGGATAAGGCGCGTCATGTCCTAAAACATTTTTTCCTTTTATCATTTTTACGACAGGTCTTATGTCTTTTATCTGTGAAACTAATCCTGAATATTTATTGTCAGGCTTTCCTTTTGAAAGAATAATAATATGTTCCCAGCAATTTAGCGGCGCTTGATAATAAGGCGTTAGATTACCTTGATTAAAGCTTCTGTTTCCTTGGATTTCTCCTTTGTTCCAGACCATATTTCCCACAATTTCAAATCTTATGCGCTGAAATATATCTATCATATATGCACCTAAAATCATACGTTTATTGCCCATTGCAGATAGAGAAATATTGTTCTCATTATCAAAATAGTCAAATATGTTAAAAAGGTACACGGCGCCATTTTTCAATATTCTGTAGATTTCTCTTGAAATATTATACATATCATAGAGATAGCAATATATATTTTTCCATTGCGAATACGTTTTTGCATTATAATAAGGCGGTGATGTCACAGCACCGTCTATACTCTCGGTAGCAAGCATCCGCAAAACATCATAAGAGTCTCCATGATATAGAGCTGCTCTGCCGATCAAACAATTTGTATATTCACCAATCGGTCTGGTGTCTTCCTGCAAGTATCGGTAAAAATAGGAGGAATGTTTAAACGTATCCATAATATCTGTCTTAATGTTCTCTATTGAACGATGGTGTATCTTCCGGTTCAAGAATAAATCATCACTTATTCTTCCGATGGAATAAACGACCACCTCATCGTTGACACAACTATAATGTCTTATAGCCATTTCAAAGGCCTCAGACTTAGAGCATTCTTTCATACAATCAAGATGCCATTTTGTTATAGAGCGTTCCGGTATTGTATTTTCTTCTTCCTGCAATTGCTTCTGTCTATACAGTGACATAAATGCATAGCGTTTTCCCCTATTATACTTACTTCTATCAGGACATAACGGATTCTCACATTGCAGACATTATGACAAAATTCTACAATATTATAGTGTAAAATATTGACAGAAGATTGGGAATGGGTTATGGTATAGGAGACTACGGAACGTGGTCTCGAACGGCGTGTTTTTGGGATGATGGAAGGGTTTATTTTGGCTTGTGGCGGGGATGCAGGATGAGAGAGAAAAGGGGTTTATTAGGGTGGGATAATTAGGAGTTATCTGTTGGATAATGCAATAATATCTTTCAAATGCTGACTTGTGAGGAATGAATAATGAGCGCTAGGTCATACAAAAAATTAATATTAGTATATACTGTATCCATTGTGTGGTTTGTGGCCATTAATTTCAGTATAAATATGCAAGACGCCAGAGATATTAATGACAATATCCTTATTATTTTGATAGCATTAATACCATTAGTTTATACTCTAATACCTGAATTTAAAAATGCTATATTAATTATAAACAGAAATAAAAATCGTTTAACCAGTGATGTGTTTACTGATCGTAAAAATGATCTGGAAAAGGTATTAGAAATGCTTTCTTCGCAAGATCACATTATTGAAATTAGAGGACGAGAGGAGACTTGTGGCAAAACATGGCTTGCCATGCGTTTATGCGACTATATAAACAATCCTAAAGATAAATCATTGCGTTTGCCTGGCGTCAAGATGCCGTATAAAAGGGCTTTCTATTTAGACTTGCAAAATTATGATGCGGAAAAATTAAACAATTTCTTTAATACAAATATTATTCTACCAAAGGATGTTCTGATTTTTGACAATGTTACTAATGTAATAGAACTTATCAGTAAGCAAAAACGCTATCACTTTCAAATGGTATATGTGATGAAGGAATTAAAAGAAACAGGCTTTTCATCACATTATGTTTCGGAATTTGATATTGAAAACATGCAAACTTTACACATTAAATTACGAAGTACATATCCTAAGCTTGAACAACTGACTAAGGAAGATTTTGACAAACTATTTGAATTAACTAGAGGAAATATAGGGCGCATAGCGGGAGTGCTCAGTGATCAAAATAGCATTAAATGGCTGAAAGATATTGCTAGAGGGTCAAAAACCGAATATGATATCGAATTGGATAAAATACAGATTGATTTATTTGTTGGACACTATGAGACCGCAAAAGAAAAACTTGATAATTTTAGCCAAAAATACCGTGAGGCAATGAGCGGTTTTATTGATATAAGCTATAAATATTTGCTGATGCTTTCTGACTGTATGCATTTGTTAAATAATTATTCAGAAGCTTTAAATATATTGTCGCCTCTTGAAACAGCAAATTATCAAGCATATAATAAAAACCACGAAATAGAGTTGCATAAGGCGCATTATTATAAACATTTATGGTCTTGTAACGAAGCATTGGATATTTTATACAGTTTAAAAGAAGTATCCTATTCCGCATTGGTGGATTCACTAGGCATTTTAGCTGCTAAATATTTTATTGATGATTTGCATGTTAATTTTTCAGACAAGAAATCTATTGATGTCTATAAAGACTTTTATATTTGTGCAGAAAATAGCGATTTAAAATATACAGAAGCCGAGTTGCATAAATTAATGCGACATACTCCTGTATATGAATTTTATACATGTAATAATCCAGATATGGTTGATCTAATTTTACATATTCAAGAAATTATTGATATTTATTGTGCGGAAAATAATCGTCTGCTTGCAAATGCTTACTTTATTCAAGGCGAAATATATAGGATGTACAAAGAATACGACAACGCCGTTATTTCCTATAAAAAATGTCTCAATACTACACATGATAACAACATTATAATTCAGGTGAACTTAATGGTATATTACATAAAATTCATTAAAAAAGCAGATGTGAATTTTAATATTATTACTAATGAAGCCATTGTACAAATGTGTCAAAAAAATGCATATGCTGATAAGGTATACCACAGAATCAATAATATTGAAATTAATGATCCTAACGCTGGTGAAATTATCAATTGTATTGACACAAGGATAATGCCTATTTTATAGAAATATCTTCATATGTAAAATGAGGTATTTTCTGGGAAATCAAATTGCTTCTTAATCTCTTGATTTCGGTTTCATTTTGAATTTTGACGGAATATAAGAGTTGTGCTAGTATTTTAATTTCTGAGTTACTCCAATTATAACGTGCAATTTGCTGGGTACCAAGTCTGATTCCGTCATAGTTAAAAAGTTTTTTATGCTTTTTATTTAAAGTAATATTATAATGTTTGGCCGTCATGTAAAAGGTATCGGTTTCTTCTTCGCTCATCAGGAGAAAGAGTTGGTGCGTAAATGTAAATGATGTCCTGTTTAGCTTTGCAAGGTTGAATCCTAAATGCGACAACTCGCTCCCTAACATATTAGCTGAATCAACAATTAATTTTTGGTATTCATACCCACACTCCTCCTGCTCAATCAGTGATAAGAGTAAAGCCGCGCTGTGGTTGGGCTGCGTATTTCTTAAATAATCTGGTGTTATATGCTTTTGCAATTTTTTTGCATATATTTCATTATTAGTCATTATTATTCCACAGGATGGTGCCGGAAGAGTCTTATGACTGCCGCCTATAAGTATAACATTATCAGATATTGATAGGGGATTGGTAGTAACGCCTGTGGCTATCAACCCAAGTGTCTGCGTGGAATCATAAATAATTCCCATGTTTTCAGGCATATTAATCTGCTCTAAATTCGGAGGATTAATAACGTCTGATTGACAGAAAATTATGTATGAATATTTTTGCGATTGACATAGCTCGTTCAATTTTGTGTAATCAATTTGGTAGTTTAAATAATCATATGGAACAGGATCGTACCTAATTCCGATAGCATCAAGGATAACTGGAATGGACGCATGTCCGCCTTGTTCTGGGGTTGTAACAAGAACCATATCTGCTGCCGATAGAAGCGACATTGCACACACAGTAAAGCAATTTATACCTGTCAAAGTTTCTGTGTTGGTGTAGTTAGCGCCAAACATTATTTTGCATTGCCTTTTTAGCAAATTATTTAACCTTTCTACATATTCACCACCAATAAATGAATTATTTCCCGAGGATCCTGTGAAGGAATATTTTCCTTCAAAATTAGAAATTAGCGGTTTCATGCAAAAATCAGATACATAGTTTTCGGCGGCACATAAAGGTATTACATTATTTTCATATTGGTTAAATTCCCTACAAAGTTGATTATATTCATTTAATATTTTATTCATGACGCACCTCTGCTAAAGTTATTATTTTTCATATGGCTACTTTTATAAAGTTATAAAAATTTACAGAACTTTTCGATAGATAACTCCTAATTATCCCTCACCCACACAAAAAAAAGAGGGCAACCCACCCGGATCGCCCCTCAAAACTCACACATGAAAATATTTTCTAGGATGCTTTGTTGCAAGAATATTTTTCTGTTTAGCCATAGATACATGCGTATAGATCTCCGTCACATTGATGGAGCTGTGCCCCAGCATCTCCTGAATATATCGGATATCCACATCCGCGTCCAAAAGGCTTGTCGCAAAGGTGTGGCGGAACATATGCGGTGTGATGTGCTGTTCAATGGATGCCAGAGAGGTGTATTTGTTTATCATCCTGCGTACCGCCTGATCGGAGAGTGCTTTCCCGGAGTAATTGATAAAAAAATTGCTGCCGGACAGCCTTTTGTCACGAAAGCTATCGTCGTATTCTTTCAGAATATGAATGACGGCCTCGCTGCCGATCTGGATGCGGCGTTCTTTGCTTCCCTTTCCGTAAATCAGGATGGTTCCGTCGCACAAATTTACGTCGTCGACTTTCAGTGAGCACAGCTCAGATATTCTCATCCCGGTTGCAAATAGCAGCTCCGCAACGGCGGCGTCTCGCAGGGCGTTTTGTTCTTGACAGTAAGTAACGGCGGCCTGTCGCTGGCGGTATATGGTAGATAAAAAGAGTTCTACCGTGTGCAGAGGTATGGTTTTGGGCAGTATGACAGGTTCGCGGAAACGGATGCGCATCTTGTTGAAGGGATTACAGTCAAGGATTTCCTTGTATTCCAGATAATGAAACAATGCTTTTACAGAAGCGATTTTGCGCTTTACGGTTTTGGGCTTGAACCGTCCGTGCAGATGCGCTATATACTGTTCCAATGACGCAGCGGTTATTTCATCGATAGCAATTGTGCGAATTTGATCCGAAAATTGGCGCAAATCAATCCGGTATGCTTTGAGTGTTTTTGTGTCAAGACATTTTTGAAAATTACAGTATTCCAAATAGTTTTTGATGCATTCGTTCAGAGTGTCCATGTTTTTTCTCCTTTGTATTTGGCGTTTTATATTTAATATTAATTTTAAAGTCGAAATATTTCTACCTGATTTTTCTCTTAAGGAACGCGGAGAGGAGCCGCAAATTTTTTGACGAAAATAAGCCTTCCTGCTATAATATGGTAAAAAATGAATGGGAAAGAGATTCGTATGGCGCTTGATAAAGGAAGGCGGCATACAGAGGAAGAATGACATGCTTGACAAAGAAACCTTTCATCCCCTGAACTATATAAAGAAAGAGGAATACTCCGGCAGTATGGATGGGATGCGCTATCTTTTGAAAAAGGTAAAGAGCGGCGAGGACGATGTGATCCGGGTGACTGTCTGGCCGGAACCGCTCGGGATTTACCGTACGCCGGAGGAAAAGAAGACTTGGACGGAGGTGCCTCTCACGGCAGAGGGGGTGGAGCAGGCGGCGGACTGGCTCAACGAGCAGTATGAGACCAGAAAGGATGATTGGCTGGAAAATCTGCATAAACCGTGGACGGAGGTGTGATTTTCCACAAGATTTACATAAATATTTGGTCATATTGTGGAAAATGTAGAAAAATCTTGCATTTTGGCAGATATGCGTTATATAATGTGTAAGGAAAGTTGACATAAAGCTGATCGCGGCGTAAGAGAATGAGGGGCTTGGAGGTAGCGATATGGCGGCATTGAATTTGAACGCACTATTTTTTAATCACGAGATATCCTTCTGCAAGGTATATAATGCGGAGAGTAAGGATCAACTGGAAAAGCTGCTGGTTTCCAACCGCATTTCCTTTTTTGTGGAATGGCCGGAACAGCGTTTCTGGGAGCGTTTTTTCGGCGGCATGGGCAAAGAGGTTTTTACCATACATATCAACGAGGCGGACACGACTCTTGCCAGAAATCTGGCGGAAGGGATTGAGAGCGTACAGATTGCGTCAGCCTAGGCGGGCTGTCAAAATTGCAGAGAATATGATAAAATGACCCTGGGAAGTTTCCCGGGGTTTTGTTATGTGTAGAGAGATATGCTGCCGGGCGGCGCACAGGCTGCGCGGCCGGCAGCTCTGTATAGGAAAGTGCAGGGAAAGGAATCAGGGATGGATAAGAAGAGAGTGTACAGGCGTGAGGCGGGAAAAGAGAAGGATGCGGGAGAAAAGCAGAAGAAAAGTCTCTGCCCGGTTTCCGGAAAATGCGGCGGGTGTCAGTTTGTGGACATGCCTTATAAAGCGCAGTTAAAGAGAAAGCAGAAACAGGTGGAACTGCTTTTAAAGGAATACGGGAAAGTGAAGCCGATCATCGGCATGGAGGAGCCGGCCCATTACCGCAATAAGGTTCATGCGGTATTTGCGTTCCAGAAAGGAAGAGGAATCGTTTCCGGGATTTATCAGGAAAAGAGCCATCGGGTGGTACCTGTGGAGAGCTGTCTTCTGGAAGATCAGAAAGCGGGAGAGATCATTCAGTCCGTGCGGGAGCTTGCGAAGTCTTTTAAGCTGAAAGCCTATGATGAGGACAGCGGTTATGGTCTGCTCCGGCATGTGCTTGTGCGCGTGGGGCATGTCACAGGGGAAATTATGGTGGTGCTGGTATTGGGATCCCCGATCTTACCGTCCAAGAAGAATTTTGTAAATGAGTTATGTAAACTACACACGGAGATTACTACGATTCTGATTAATGTGAATAATAAGAGAACGAGCATGGTGCTGGGTGATAAAGAGCAGGTAATCTACGGGAAAGGCTATATAGAAGACGAGCTTTGCGGCAGGCGGTTTAAGATATCCGCGAAATCCTTTTATCAGGTCAATTCCGTGCAGACGGAGGCGCTTTACGCGAAGGCTGCGGAGTATGCGCAGCTTACGGGAATAGAGACGGTGGTGGACGCATACTGCGGCATCGGTACCATTGCGCTGGCGGTGGCGGGACAGGCAGGCAAAGTGATCGGTGTGGAATTAAACAAAGACGCGGTGCGAGATGCCGTCACGAACGCAAAAGTGAATCAGATCAAAAACGCAGATTTTTACCAGAACGACGCGGGGCGTTTCCTGACCCAGATGGCTGACGCAGGGGAGAAGGTGGACGTGGTGTTTATGGATCCGCCCAGAAGCGGCAGCACGGAGGAATTTCTCAACGCGCTGATTCGTATTTGTCCGAAACGGATCGTTTATATTTCCTGCGAGCCGGAGACGCTTGCGAGGGATTTGAAGTATCTGACAGGGAAGAGTAGCTATCGGGTGCAGGAGATCACGCCGGTGGATATGTTTCCATTTACGGGGAATATTGAGGCGGTGTGTCTATTGGGGAACTGAAATTGATCCCATGTATGGGGCGTAAAGATAAGGCAGGATTGAGCCGCTTTGTGGGGATACCGGCTAAGAAGATTACAAAGCTAAATTTGGAGGAGTAATGACAGAACCATATTTTGAAGAGAGTCAGAAAGACTTGACTTTAGAAGAAGACAAAGAAGAACGGGAATACCGCCTCCGCTATGAGAGAAGGCAGCGTATGCGGCGTGAGAGACAGCGCCGTATGAGGCGGCGGCAGATGCTGCAGCGGGTTGTGTTTCTTGTCATAGTCGGTGTGATCACGGTTTTGATCGTCGCAACCATCAAGCATGGCGAAAAGGTGGATGAAGAAGGCGCGCAGGATCAGGCGGTGGAAGCCGTGGAGCAGCCGGACAGGCTGGAGATAGAAAAAATCAGAGAAAGCATAATCGAAGAAGAATCGGGAAAAGCTGAGACAGAGGAAACGGAGTCAGAAGAGGAACTTCCGGTCTATCGTTTTGAGGAGACGGAGGATACGGTGTCCATCGCCACAGAGGAGGTCATCAGCACGCACGCCATTCTGGTGGATGAGAGTACCGATCAGATCATCGCAGCAAAGGGCGCCGGAGAAAGAATCATGCCGGCCTCCATGACGAAAGTTTTGACAATACTGGTGGCGGCGGAACACATTCCGGAGGAGAAGCTTGACGATACGTTCGAGATGACGTTGGAGATTACGGATTATGCCTACGTAAACGACTGCAGCTCTGTGGGCTTTCTGGACGGGGAAAAGGTGCCGGTTCGGGATCTGTTTTACGGGACGGCGATGCATTCCGGCGGGGATGCCGCGCTGGGGCTTGCTTTCTATGTGGCGGGCTCTCAGGAGGCTTTTGTGGAGCTGATGGACGAGAAGCTGGATGAACTCGGTATAGCGGGCAGTACGCATTTTACCAACTGTGTCGGGATTTATGATGAGGCGCATTACAGCACGGTCTACGATATGGCGGTTATCATGAAGGCGGCGCTGCAAAACGACTTATGCAGGGAAGTGATGTCGAAGCACATTTACACTACAAAACCCACAAAAGAACATCCGGAGGGCATAGAGATTTCCAATTGGTTTCTGCGCAAGATCGAGGACAAGGATACGGGCGGCGAGGTGCTCTGCGCCAAGACAGGATATATTGTCCAGTCCAAAAACTGCGCAGTAAGCTATGAGATCGCCGCGGACAAAACGCCGTATATCTGCGTGACAGCGGGCTCCACAAGCAACTGGCGGTGCATTTACGACCATGTGGAGATTTATAACAGATATATTCCATCCGCATAAAACAGGAATGTCTGTCTGATGGCGGTGCACGGGGAGAAAGAGGCACATTCTATGTTAAAAATGGTTAAGATTGCCGTCGGAAGTGCGGCGGCTATTTTACTCGCTGATCTGTTGGGTCTGAATTACAGCACGTCGGCGGGCATCATAACGCTTCTGACGATACAGGACACCAGCCGGGAGACGATCACTATTTCTGCGAAGAGAATCTGCGCCTTTCTGGTGGCGACGGTTCTTTCCTGTCTCATTTTTCACCTTTTCGGGTACCATGTATTTTCTTACGGTATTTTTCTGTTCCTCTTTATCGCCGTCTGTGCTCCTCTCCGTCTCGGGAATGCCGTTTCCACCAATGCGGTACTTGCCACGCATTATCTGCTGGAACAGAAGATGGCGCTCCCACAGATCGGCAATGAGACGCTGCTTCTGCTGATCGGGGCGGGTATCGGTACGCTTTTGAATCTGTATATGCCGGGAAAGGGAAAGGAGATCCGCATGATACAGTATCGGCTGGAGGAGGATTTGCGGGCAGTGCTTTTGCGGATGTCGGAATACATCGGGAAAGAGGACAGGTCGGATTATACGGGAAGCTGCTTTGACAAACTACAGGCGGATATCGACGCCGGAAAAAAGCAGGCTTTTGCCTATATGAATAACACGTTCTTTCAGGAATCCAAGTATTTTATCGACTATATGAATATGCGGGAGCAGCAGACGGTTGTCCTTCGGGATATTTATAAGAAGATTGTAAGTATGCGCACGGTTCTGCCGCAGACGGAGCAGGTGGCGGAGCTGCTTCGGGAAACTGCCGTGACGTTCGGGGAGTCCAACAATGCAAGGGAGCTGCTTGCAAAGCGGGAAGAGACGCTTAGGCAGATGAAGGATTCCGAACTGCCGGCCACAAGGCAGGAGTTTGAAGGTCGGGCGGTGCTTTACGGTATTATGACAGATCTGTCGTATTTTTTGCAGTTAAAAAAGGAGTTTGCCGATTCGCTGACGAAAGAGCAGGTTCTGAAATACTGGGATGGCGAAGAAAGCGTATGAAATTTCCGGTTGACATTCTTTTGTACAAAGTGTATAATTTTCACATAGCGTACACGAGTACGCAAAAGAAAATTGCACATAGAAAAATGACGGATCGTTATATTTTGCAGTTAAAAAACGAAAATGATACCTGTGTTACGGGAGGAACACAAAAAAATACCCCAACCGCTATAGTCTCCGCGAAAGAACTGATAGACCGTTAGGATATTTTTTACATTCGTTATTTTAAAACATTTCTGCATAAATGTAAAGTGTCTGTCAAAAAGCGGCGGGAAAGCGCATTTTGGCGCTGGCTCCGACGCCATGCAGCAAGCAACCACAGACAGGAGGTTTATGATGAGAAAGAAATGGATAAGCGTACTTTTGAGTGCGGCGATGTGTGTATCGGTATTGACAGGATGCGGCGGAAACGGGGCGGAGGGCCAGGCACCGGCCGGTGATACGGCGGATACAAAACAGGAGCAGCAGGCGGCAGATGAGCAGGCGGATGACCAGGCTGCAGCGGATACGGCGTCCGGAGAGAAGATCACGTTACAGTTCTGGAACGTGTTTACCGGTTCCGACGGGGATATCCTGCGGGAGATCGTAGATAACTACAATAAGACGAATACGGACAACATTGAGATTCAGATGGATATTATGCCGAACGACCAGCTGCAGCAAAAGCTTCCGGCGGCAATTGCCACAGGGACTGCGCCTGACTTTGTGCTGTTTGGCGTAGAGAACATTGCGCCCTATGTAAGCAACGATTCGCTGGAGGATATCAGTGATTTCTGGGATGTGACGGGCGTTGACAAGAGTAATATTCTGGAGAACGTGCTGGAGCTTTCCCATGTGGACGGCAAGCTGTACGGGACGCCGATGCAGTATAATGTGAGCTATTTATATTGGAACAAGGATTTGTTCGAGGAAGCGGGATTGGATCCGGAGAAGGCGCCTGCCACAATGGAAGAACTGGCGGAGTATGCGGTGAAGCTGACGAACCCGGAGAAGAATCAGTATGGACTCGCGCTGCCCACCAGTGTTACATACATGCAGTTTTTGTGGGCAAACGGCGGCGACGCGGATGATCCGGACACCAATACCAATCTTCTGAACTCGGAAGAAAACGTAAAGACACTGGAATGGCTGCAGGATCTGACAGTAAACAAAAAAGTTTCTCCGAGCAGTATCACAGGCCCGGAGGCGGATACGATGCTGCAGGCAGGGCAGATCGGTATGTACATGAGCGGCCCGTGGCAGATCAACGGACTGCGCGCACAGGGTATTAACTTTGGCATTGCGCCTTGCGTGGCAGGCAGCGCCGGCGCCTTTTCACCCGCGGGCGGGTGCAGCTATGTGATTCCCAAAGGCACGGAGGAGAGCCATAAGCTGGCGGCGTATAAGTTCATGCAATACTGGCTGACGGATGACATTCTGAAAGAGTGGTCACAGAGAAACGGATTTCCGGTATGGTCCAAAACGTTGATGGAGGATCCGGAAATACAGGGTGACGAGGTGTTGAGCGCCATTTCTAAGGCAACAGAAATCGGCCGTTCCTATAATCTGGGATACTCTCTGGCAAGCCAGATTGACAACGATGTGATGATACCGATGTTTGAGAAGGTTATGACTGGTGCGGCGACGCCGGAGGATGCGCTGAAAGAGGCATCCGAGGCAATGGACAGGGTGCTTGCACAGTAACCGGGAGCAGGAAAAGTAACCGAAGAACCGTCGTTTTCGGCGGTTCTTTTCTATAACAGAGCAGTTCGTAGACAAACTGCTCTGACATGGAGGTAACAATGACCGGAAGTAAGACGAAAAAGAGAAAGTATGTAGCGCAGAATCAGAAGAGCGCGTATCTTTTTATACTGCCATCCATGATCATTCTATCGGTATTTGTGTTTATCCCGCTGATTGCCTCCTTTGTGATCAGCCTTACCGATATGAACATTTTTATGAAGGATGTCAGCTTTGTGGGGATTGCAAATTTCACCCGTCTGTTTTCGGACAACAGGGTGTCGAACGCCACGTTTAACAGTTTCTATTTTACATTGTTGGAGGTGCCGCTGCAGGTGGGCCTTGCCCTGCTTTTGACGGTGTGTCTTGCGAAGAACAACAGATACTGCAAGATGCTCCGCTCCATCTACTATCTGCCCTTTGTCTGTTCCATGACGGCAATCGGCATTGTGTGGTCTATGCTGCTTGACCCGAATATGGGGCTGGTTGCTTACTGGCTGAAACAGGCAGGGTTTCAGACAGTGGCATTCTTAAAGAACCCGGATTTTGCCATGCCGACGGTGATTGTCGTGACAGCATGGAAGGGGTTTGGCTACACGTTGACGCTCCTCGCGGCAGCGGTATTAAACATTCCCCAATCGCTTTATGAGGCGGCGCAGATGGACGGTGCGGGGAGTTTCCAGAAGTTTATCCATATTACCATACCGGGTATCTGGCCAACCATCAGTTTCTGTATTATCACGACAACGATAAGCGCCATGCAGATGTTTGACCAGGCCTATGTGATGACGCAGGGCGGGCCGCTCAACAGGACAGAGACTGTGGTACAGTATATTTACGACAGGGGATTTCAGACGGCTCCCTATGATCTCGGATATGCGTCGGCCATCTCCGTGTACCTGTTCGTGATCGTGGCGGTCATGACTTTTGTATTGCGCAGATTTGTGCTGAAAGGAGGGGAGGAAGGGGATGCATAAGAAAATGAAGAAGCTGACGTTGTCTGCGGCGCTCGGATATCTCTTTACTTCTCTGATTGCCGTTACGGTGCTGATACCTATTGTATGGTTGTTTGTCTCGTCTTTTAAGACCGATGTGGGTGTGATTAAGTTTCCGCCCCGGTTTTTCCCGGAAGAATGGACGCTGCACCAGTATCTGTATGTGGGGGACAGTATCCCGATCCTGGAAATGACGAAGAATACGGTGATCTTTGCGGGCGGCGTGACGGTAATCAGTCTGCTGTTTGACTCCATGGCAGGGTATGCGTTTGCAAGGATGCGCTTTAAAGGTTCCAAGATTCTGTTTTCCATTATTCTTTTGACGATGATGGTGCCATTCCAGATCATTATGACGCCGCTCTATATTGAAGTGTACAAGCTGGGCCTTCTGGACAGTTATCTTGGGCTGATTCTGCCGAGGGCGACAAGCGCCTTTGGCATTTATATGATGAGTTCTTTCTTTCAGGGGCTGCCGAAGTCTCTGGAGGAGTCGGGACGGATAGACGGCATGAGCGAGTTTCGGATTTTCCGCTCCATCATGATGCCGTTATGTAAACCGGCACTGGTGAGTCTGGGTATCTTCCACTTTATGAATAACTGGAACGATCTGCTCTATCCCCTGATGCTCACCAGTTCCCAGAATAAGCGGACGCTTTCGGCGGGGCTGGCGGTTCTGGTGGGAAATAAGGTGATTAAGTACGGGCCCACGCTGGCGGCTACGATGATTTCGCTGACCCCGCTTCTGGTGCTGTACATTTTTTGCCAGAAGTATTTTATTGAAGGGGTAGCGACGGCCGGTGTGAAGGAATAGGAGAATGCCCAAAATACGGCATTCTCCAGGACAAGTTTATTCGTCCGCGGATTCTGAGATTCCGCAAAGCGGAATCATGGCGGTTGGAGTATCAAAAAGAAATAAAATCAGGACAGGAGAAGATATGGAGAAAATAAAAGCGCGTATCACAGTGAACAGAGAATTTGTAAAGGGAGAGATTGACAGGAGAATTTACGGCTCTTTCGTGGAGCATATGGGACGT
The DNA here is from genome assembly GCA_910587895.1 of uncultured Lachnospiraceae bacterium. Classification (GTDB taxonomy): domain Bacteria; phylum Bacillota; class Clostridia; order Lachnospirales; family Lachnospiraceae; genus Petralouisia. The sequence goes on along the minus strand of CAJUOE010000123.1, from coordinate 5,971 downwards.
GTGGTGTATTCCGGCATTTATGAGCCGGGGCATGAGACGGCGGACGAGGATGGATTCCGGCAGGATGTTCTGGAGAAAGTAAAGCAGATGGGTGTCACGGCAGTGCGTTATCCCGGCGGAAACTTTGTGTCCTGCTATGACTGGCGCGACGGTGTGGGGCCGGCTGCGGCACGTCCCCGAAGGCTGGAGATTGCCTGGCGTGCCATCGAGACCAATGAGATCGGCATCAATGAGTTTATGAGATGGGCAGGGAAAGCGGGAATTGAGCCGGTTTTTGCCGTAAATCTGGGAACGAAAGGGATTGAGAACGCGGTGTCCCTTGTGGAGTACTGCAATATCAAAGAAGGAACCGCTTACAGTGACTGGAGAAGGGAACATGGGGTGGAAAATCCCTACGGTATTAAGACATGGTGCCTTGGCAACGAGATGGATGGGGACTGGCAGATCGGGCATAAGACGGCGCAGGAATACGGCCGGCTGGCGCAGGAGACGGCGAAGGCCATGAAGCAGGTGGACAGCAGCATCGAGCTGGTTTCCTGCGGCAGCTCCAAATCCGATATGAAGACATACCCCGACTGGGAGGCGGAGACGCTGAAATATACATATCCTTATGTGGACTATGTATCCCTGCACCAGTATTACGGCGGGCAGGAGCTCGGGACGGAGAATTTTCTTTCCCAGTCGCTTGACATGGAACAGTATATCAAAACGGTTATCGGAACCTGTGATTATGTCAAGGCATGGCACAGATCGGATAAGACGCTGTACATCAGCTTTGACGAGTGGGGCGTGTGGTCGGTGCCGGATCAGGTTGTGGCGGCATCGGTGGACGAACGTCCCTGGCAGGTGGCGCCGCATCTGAGCGAACAGATTTACACGATGGAGGATTCGCTGCTGTTCGCCTCAATGATGATGAATTTCTTAAAGTATGCGGAGCGCATCAAGATTGCGTGCCAGTCCCTGCTAACCAATATCAGTGCGGCGATTATGACCGAGCGGGGCGGGGAAGTGTGGGTGCAGCCCATCTATTATCCTTTTATGCATATGGCTAACTACGGGGTGGGAAAGACGCTGCTTACGGTGGACGAAATACCGTGCTATGACTGCGACATGAGAAAGAACGTGCCCTGTGTGGATTATGCGGCGGTTTATCATGAGGAGGGCAGGGAAGTGGTATTGTTTGCCGTTAACCGCACGGAGAAGGAAGCGGAGGTGGAACTGAATCTGCAGGGATTTCAGGCAGTCCGTGTGACGGAGCACGTAACCATGCACTGTGAGGACAGGAAGACGACCAATCTGAAAAACCATGATGCGGTAAGACCGCGGGAGACGGATCAAAGCAGTCTTGCGGATAACAGGGTCAAAAGCATTCTGCCGCCTTTTTCATGGAATATGGTGCGAATCGAAATTTTGTGATAAAATAGAAACGCGAAAAGTGCTTCTAAAGACGTCCCGCCATAGGACGGAGACGCAAAGTCAGCAAGCTGACTTGGAAGCACTAAGTTTCGCGTAGAAGAATGCCCAAAATACGGGCATTCTCCGATATAAAAAAAGGGGGATAAGCGGTGGCGATAACAGCGAAGGAACTTGCCGATATGTGTGGCGTGTCGAGAATGACCGTGCATCGTGCGCTCACGGATACAGGGAGGATCAACCCCCAGACGAAGGAATTAATTCAGGCCAGGGCGAAAGAGTATGGATACCGGCCGGATCTCTTGGCGAGAGGGCTGGTAAAAGGGCAGACCTTTTACATAGGCGTGGTGGTGCTCGATGTGAACAACAGGTATTTTTCACAGATGCTCAGCGCCATTGGCACAGAGGCGCGCAAGAGGGGGTATTTTGTAAACATCACGCTCCATGAAGAGAATAAAGAGATGGAGAAGGAACAGCTGGAGCGTCTGGTGGATTATCATGTGGACGGCATTATCCTCTCCTCGGTCAATCAGGGAAAGGAGTATCGGGATTTCCTGAGAAGTCTTGATACGCCCATCGTTACCATAGGTAACAAAATAGCGGACGGCATCCCTTTTGTGAGCATCGAGGAGAAGAAGGCGGCCAGGGAAGCCACGGAGACGATCCTGAGAAACGGGTACGAAAAAATAGTCTTTGTGTGTCCGCCGCTGGAGCAGACAGAGGGCAATACCTATGTGCACAGACAGCGCATGGAAGGCTTTACGGAGGCGGTAGAGCAGTGGAAACGGACGGAGAAGCCGGACGTGGAGAGCCTTGTGATCAGCGAAAAGACGTCGTATGCAAAACGGGCCTATGAAGAACTGATTAAGACAAAAAAGCGGACAGCCTTTTTCTGCGCAGGAGATATTTTTGCACTGGATATTATGAAATATATGGCGGAAAAGTGGAAAAAGGCCGGGGCGGATTACGGCATCGTGGGATTTGACGGCATTGACATATTGGATTATGTGACGCCGCGGCTGTGTACGATTTATAATCCGGTAGAGCCTGTGGCAAAGGAGGCTGTAAAGCTTCTGTTTAAGCTGATGAACGGGGAAGCGGCGGGAGATGAGACGGTGATACTGGACTGCGAAATGATGGCGGGCGATACGTTGTGAAAACAGGTTGAGTACGATTTATAATCCGGCAGAGCTTGTGGCAAAGGAGGCTGTAAAGCTTCTGTTTAAGCTGATGAACGGGGAAGCGGCGGGAGATGAGACGGTGATACCGGACTGCGAAATGATGGCGGGCGATACGTTGTGAAAACAGGTTGATGTGAGACAGGGGGGGCAGACGTTGGCGACGACAAAGGAATTTCACGATTATGTGGTGGGAAATCTGCAGAGAGTGGGCGATGTGACCACCAGAAAGATGATGGGAGAATACTGTGTTTACTTTCAGGGAAAGTTGATCGGCGATATCTGCGACAACTGCCTGTTTTTAAAACCGACGGAATCGGTTCTCCGTCTGCTGCCTGACGCGGACAGGGACTATCCCTATGAGGGATCCAAAACGCAGATGGTGATCGTGGAGGATGTGGAGAACGAGGCGCTGATGGCGGAAATCTTACAGGAGATGTACAAGGAACTGCCGGAGCCCAAGAAGAAGGCGAAGAGAGTTTAGAAATTTTTAACAGGCATAAACTGCCTGGGCATGGTATACTGGCCGTATAGGAAATCTGTGGATAAGCAGAACAAGGAGAAAGCTATGCCGAACACAAATACAACAAAGGCCGCGCTTGGGGAATCCCTGAAAAAACTGGTTCTGACAAAACGGCTGGAGAAGATAACGATCAACGATCTCACGACGGACTGCGGCATCAGCAGAATGGCGTTTTACTATCATTTCAAGGATATTTACGATCTGGTGGAATGGGTCTGCGTGGAGGACGGAAAGAAAGTCTTGCAGGGCAAAAAGACTTATGAGACATGGCAGGAGGGCATGAGCCAGATTTTTGAGGCTGTTCTGGAAAACAAAGCGTTTGTTTTGAATGTGTACCGCAGCATCGGCAGGGAAAAGGTGGAGGGGTATCTATACAAGCTTACTTACGAAATGATCAAGGAAGTGGTGGAGGACAGATGCCGGGGCGTGGCGCTTTTGGCGGCGCACAAGGATTTTATCGCTGATTTTTATAAGTATGGATTTGTTGGAATTATGCTCGACTGGGTCGGTCACGGCATGAAGGAAGACTATGAGGAAATTGTAGACAACATGGGCGTTATGCTGCACGGCAATATCGCCCGTTCCATCAAGAATTTCGAGAAGGCGGACGGCGGAGTGGTCTCTGTAGAAACATAAAGCGGAGAATGCCGTATTTCAGGCATTCTCCTAAGTGAGACGGAGTTGCGAAGCAACTCCTAGAACTTCTCCACGAAACAGCCTCTGCTGTGAGTGGTTAGAAGTTCTTCTCACTTTACATATAGGGCGGAATGATAAGTTTTTTATCATTTCGCTTTTTTTGTAAATTGGTAAAAGCGGGAAGAATGGGTATGATAGCTTTAGTAATCAAAAAGAAAACATCGGCGGCGTGAAAACCGCAGGAATCAGGAAAGGTGGAACATATATGGCAAACAGGAAGAGTATCGGACTTGGCGTGGCGGTTGTGGCGGCAGCAGGAGCGGGCGCGGCGCTGGCGGCGAAGAACTTACAGAAAAAGGCCCATGTGGGGCTGGAGCCGGGACAGGCGGCAAACGACAATTTCGACGGTGAAAATGGGGAAATGACGGCAGCGAAAGGCCGCAGAAAATACACGGAGCTGGACTACCGCAACACCGAGCTTGGACGGTACGATAAAAACAGCAAGGGCATCTATTACAGCAACGGCAATTATGAGGCGTTCGCAAAGCCGAGGAAACCGGAAGGCGTGGACGAGAAAAACGCTTACATCGTAGGCAGCGGTCTCGCCTCTCTGGCGGCGGCGTGCTTCCTTGTACGCGACGGACAGATGCCCGGCAGCCACATTCATATTTTGGAATCCATGGATATAGCGGGCGGCGCCTGCGACGGCATCGACGATCCCACCAGAGGTTATGTGATGCGCGGCGGCAGAGAGATGGAGAACCATCATTAAATAAAAAAATCTGCCTCTGTTCTGCCAAATCTTCCCTTGTCTTTATGCTCAATCTCACATGGTAATTCTCTGCAATTTTCCTGGCTTCACTGATTAATGAAGTAAGCGTGTTTCTATTACCAACCTTTTCAATCTGCTCCATTGCTTTTCTCATATCAGATGAAAAATCATTTGGATTCAACGTACGGTATATCTGACGAAACAACTGAATGTAATCCGCCTGCATTGCCAATGACTTCTCAATAAGTTCATTTTGTATTGTATCTTTTGTTGCATCAATCTCATCAATAACTATCACTGCTTTCTCAATTAAATCGGAATTTAAAAATTCGTAACTGGTATCAATGAGGATAGAATTTCTCTTCATAAACTTACTAACACTCATTAACAGAATTTTATAGTCGTCTGTAAATACTGCCGGATATAATTTTCCAATCCATTGATACTCAGCCTTATCTCTAATGGCTTTTTTACGTTGTGTTTTTGATGAAAAACATTTTTTCAACCGCTTTGTTATCTCATAACGAAGCAGTCTGTCTTGCTCTATTATTCTATCTGCTAACTCCTTTATGTATTCTTTATCTGCATATTGCTTGTCTACGGCATCTCGATAAAGAGAAACAACTTTACGTAATTTTATATATGTATCTGTCTGCATCTCTTCTGGAACTTCAATATCAAGAATCTTTTCAACCACTTCATCAAAATTGGAACGCAATCTTAATACATTACATTTGTATAGCTCCTCACTTCCATAGGCTGCTTTCAGCGCATCTTCGGGAAGATTTTTATTCAAAGTTGTGAGATAGATTATCTTGGTATTGTCCTCTATAGAATCCGCATATTTCTTCATCGCCTGTGCCGAATCAAATGTTTTACCATTACCAGTAGGCAACTCACACAAATATAATCCACATTCTCGCTTTTCCATTACATTTAACAAATAATCTTTCAACCCCATTCCTCCTACTAACTATATCCGCCATATCATCAGCTCTCAACTTTTCTTCGTATTTCTTCCACCAACCGTTGCACTATACTCGCCGGCCACATCTCCGATGGCTTCATTTTCCCATCTTCTATGCACTTTTTGTAATATCGCTTTGCTATCTGAATCGCTTTTTCTTCATCCCCATGCTGCACCAGTTTCCGATAAATATCTCTATCATTCTTAGAATACTTTTGCCTTGTTACCTTCTCAAACTTCTCCGCAAACCGTTCACAACATATATAAGATTCCTTGATAGCGGGCATCTCACCAAAGTATGCAAACATCCATATTTCAAAGCACGGGTTAGACCATCCGGCATTGATAGCGTTTCCCTCTGCCAGCCTTATAATCTCATCAAAATCCTTTACCTGATCCCTGTCGAAAACAATCCATGGAATCCGATCCAATCAAACCCTGGAATATGCTTCCCTACAACATAAATTTGTTTGTATGGGAAT
>CAJUOE010000122.1 GCA_910587895.1 uncultured Lachnospiraceae bacterium | reverse complement strand
CTCTCCTCTTGCATTATAGTTTTTCATCAGATTCTTAATTGCCTGAACACATGTAAACATACTGCCAGTACAGCCGTCCTTTGCCATTTGCCGGATAACGGCTTTATACTGCCTGCTGCCTGTGTCAATACCCGCAGCTTTTAATCGTGCCTGTATGCTGCTGCTGTTTAATTGCGAAAATTGAAACATACCCGGTAATGCCGAGCCTGTTCCTCCACCCATCTTTTGAACATGATAGCCAAAATTTGTTATATTTGTCATAACGCAGCCTCCGTTTTATCCACCACATTCTCTGTCAGACTTCCTTTGCGATTACATCAGCAGTTTTGTCCGGCAATCAGCCATATGATCGACACTGCCTTTGTTTTATTTATAAAACTTTTCTGAACTGATACTTATACATATCGGAATACATATTGCCGGAATAGTGTGGTGTCAGCCGCCCCTCCAGCGCACCCATATTTATCGCAAAACCGCTGTCCACAACAGAAAACGCCCCATGCTGAAACTGGAACTGTGACGTAAAATCGGGAATCCCCACATCGCCGCTCACCCCGATATTTCCTATGATATTTCTGAGGGCATCCCGCATCTGATCGACCTTAACATTATCCTTTGTATGGTTGATCAGCTTATCCGCCTTGTCGGGCAGACCGCCAATGTTCCCGTCAGGCAGCATATAAAGATTCTTCAAGGAGACATCCTGTCCGGTAACGCCTTTCAGGTAACGCTTTACCTCCTGCACGTCCGTAGCATACTGATATGCGTTATAGGGCAAATTCCCCACACTGTCCGCGATCCCTATGTAATATTGATACATCTTGTCGCCATACTTTTTTCCCACTAGTTTCTGCACCTGTTCCCGGACAGCTTCATCCTCTATTCCGTCCACGGTCACCGTTCCATTGCTTCCAATCCGTACCCGCATCCCCTCGATATCCTCACGGGAAACGCCCCTGTCTTCCAGATCCTTCACGAAGTCCTCCGTAAGATCATTTTTCAGTTCCGCCTTCTGCTGTGCCTTTTCCGCATCTTTGAGGTTGGCAAAGATCTTTACATACTCCCGCTCCGCCTCGCTCAGTTTCTTCCCTTCTGCCATGTCCTGCAGCAGTTCGTCCACGGTGCGCCCGCCCTGATACTTCTTTCCCTCTGGCAGTCCCGCAAACTGTTTTTGGTGGAGTTCTTCCAGCTCCTTCCGGTAATTCTGCTCCGTCTCCCGCAGAACTTCATTATATCGGTCAAGATAGTCCCGCCAGTTTTCGTCTTTCCGGCTATAGGCGCTGTAAAGATTTCCATACGCTTCCCTGACGGCATCGGTCTTTTCATGCTCCTTATTATCGGTGACATGAAAACTGATCCTGTAAAAATCATTCGGAGATACCTCTTCCCCGTTTCCGTTTTCTACCTTGAGGCAATATTTGTTGGTATCCATATCCCAATTCGGAACGGATAGCTTTTTCCGCCCTTCGCCGTCCCACTCCGCCTTCCCTACCTGATTGCCGTACTCGTCATACAGGGTAAGGTCGTAATCACAGCCCTCCGGCATATCGATATAAACCTCGACACCAAAGTAATTGCGCTGGAAGTTCGGAAATGGGATGGTGAAGTTATAGAAATCTACATCATTTTTATCGCTGAGGCTTCCTTTCAGGCTGCTGGTCTCATCTTTAATCAGAAAATTCAGGTCAAGAAACGCACTGCCCTTATCCTTGTCACAGACCTCATAGGTGGTGTTCGGTCTGCGGAACGTATTGTTGCTGCTGAGCGTACAGGTGTCCTCCCGCAGTTCCACGTTCTTAAGCCTGCTCTTATGTATTACCCCATTCGCATCGACACAAGCCTCCATTTCTTTTCTTGACATAAAGAATATCGGTCTTTTACTGAAAGCCGCTCCCCATGTGGAACCTTGTTCCTTTACGTTACTGATCTCCATTGCTGATATTCCTCCATTGTTTTCAATTATTTATCATACAGCCGCCAGACACCCTATAACCTTTTCAATTTCTCCAAAAATACCGTATAAAACTCCCTTTCTTTCATGCGGGCCTGCTGCTCCTCCATACTTCTGACTTTGCCGGGTTCTAAGGGATGGTCAAAATCATATAAAGCCTTCTGGGTTGCCCGTATTGCTGACTCTACGGAATTACCCAAAATATCATTACTATGCAGCAAGCCATAATAATTGGCTATAGCCTGCTGTATATACATTTGTGTTATATGTGTCCGTCCATTCTTGGTTTCACCCAGTCCGTTTACCCCAACTTCTTTTACCGTCTCCATCCAAGCATCTTTTACAGATTGTGGAGCATTCGGCCCGGCACTTTGCAACACGCGTTCCTCAAAATCTGTTTCTGACATTCTCCGGATCTGTTCCCCGTCTTTTTCCCCGCACTCGGTCACTTTGTCCTGCGCCGATTTCTCCGCCACGGTTTCTATGCTGTTTTTCTCATAAACGGCCGAAACCTTTTCCTTTGCTATACTGGCCTTATAATATTGTTCGTTCGCTTCCTGCTCCATCAGCTTACGTTTCAGGGCGCTTTCCTCAACGATCCCCATATATTCAGCTCTCCGCTTTCTCTTTGCCTCCTCCTCTGCTTCAAACTGCCGCTGTGCTGCTTCAGTCGGGCCGGATACTCCACCACTACTTGTTATACAGGTATGAGCAATCTCCCCTTCTTCATCCAGAACAAGTATGTAAGAACGTATTCTATTGGGTCTCTTTGTCGCCTCTTTCTCTGCAATAAATGTCTCGACTCTTTCCATTACCTGTTTTGCCAGAGTCGTATCATCCTTCATTTTTTCTTCCAGTACAGGCGGTACAACGATTGACTTTTTCCCAAGAGTGGATACTGCCCTTGACTGTACGGATGAGTCTGTCATTTTAGGTTCCGGCCCGGTTGGCTTCCAGTCTAAAATAGATTCATCAACTTTATTACGGAAAAAATCATCATGCGGAAAATCCAGCCTTTCCCATGTACCCTGCGATATCTTATATCCATCCATTACATGATAATAGGCTCCGGGAAATCTCGTCTGCCACATATCCTTAAAACTTATTCCTGATACATCCGGCTGACCTGCAGCCTTTGCCGCCGCAAGTTCCGCAAAGTCCACGCCTCCGTTTGTGCCTGCCGCCGCGTTCTTCCGGTACTGCCCTGAAAGATAATTCTCTCCCCATTTACCTGTTACGCCTAAATCCATCTTCACTTCTCCTCCTTTTCATTCTTCATCATCACTGACAGGATGAACACTCTGCCCTTGACCTTAAAGTCCATTGCCCCCATATGACCAGTTCTTCCATACCTGCATACGTTTCTACGATATCTTCCATATCTGTGGTATGGATCTCCACCTTCTTTCCCCTGTTTTCGATATACAGGATACTGTTCCGTTTAAGCGTATATCCCTGATTCTTTGTCCTTATGAATATCTGCCGCTCCTTCTGCCCCTTCCTTTTCCCGGCTTCTTCTATTGCCCTGTCAAGCACTTCCATGAATTTCTGCTCCGCGATCGGCTTTAACAGGTAATGGAATGCGGACACGTCAAAGGCTTCAAACACATGCTCCTTAATGCCTGTAATGAAGATAATAACCCTGTCAGCATTGGACTGCCGGATGGTTTTCGCCGCCTCAATGCCGCCCATATCCTCCATCTGTATATCAAGAAAGATAATGTCAAATTCAGTGCCTGCCGCAAGCAGTTCTTCTCCCGTGGCAAAATCACTTGTATTAAAATCAGGATTCCTCTTTTTTATGAAACCGTTAATCTGCTCCCTGATAACTTCTTCATCATCTACCACTGCTATATTCAAAATTCATCACCTCAGATTCTGTTTCTGCCATCGCTTAATTTATCGGCACGTTTTTTGCTATTTTGAGATGGAGGGAACGAAAGGCATACGAAATGGAACGAAAAGCATATATGCAGAGAAAAAATTTCAATAAGGGGTCAATAAGGAATTTCAATAACAGGACTAAAGTTTTTTGTTTTTCATCCGATAACGCTGTTGCTTTCACCCACTATGGAGGTTGCCCCGAAAGGCGGCACATAGCCGACACGCAGAAATAGTAACTGTCCGGCTTATTCATGCATCAGAAATACTATTCTTACTTATCATGACTGATTTGTTCTTCTGTTACCCTTAGTTCTTTATGAAGCTGCCATGCCATAAAAATAGTGATCACAGCCGAAAACACATCCGCAATCGGCTGCGCATAAAGTATTCCATTGATACCACAGATTTTTGGAAGCAATATAATGACAGGCACAAAGCAGATCCCCTGCCGACAGGCTCCAAGTACAAAGCCTTTTGTCCCTTTTCCAAGCGCAAGGAACAGCGAGGAATATACCGTGTAAAATCCAAACAGGAAGAAGGACAGCCCGTTTGCAAAAAGGGATTTCCGGCCTACAGCGATCATATCACTATTTCCATTTGCAAACTGCGATATGATCTGCGTGGAAAACAGAGCCATCAAAAGTCCGACAAGGATACAGAAAACGGATGACCACAAAATGGAAGTTTTGACTGCTTCCCGCAGGCGGTCAAATTTCTTCGCTCCATAGCTGAATCCCGCGATTGGCTGGAACCCCTTCAAAAAACAGGCGCAGCTCTGTCCGCATGGGATGGCATCCTGTTTTGGCCAGAATGAAATGTCCT
>CAJUOE010000121.1 GCA_910587895.1 uncultured Lachnospiraceae bacterium | reverse complement strand
CATACCCCATGCCTTTGAAAGCGTTTGCAGCACTATAAGATTCTGATGCCGGTGAAGCACATCAAGAAGCGTTCCTTCATCAGAAAAACACATGATACAGATAAAGGAGAGCCCGGCTGACATGACCAGGCTCTCCTCATTTTTGCGGTCCATAAAAAACGGCTGATCCCATCCCACCGTTCCCCATCCTACGCATCCCTCCCTTTTCCATCTCGCGCACCTGAACCGGCGAGGTCTGGGTACGCAGCACAATCTTATCATTAATATAGAAGGTGTCCTGCTCATCTTTTGCCGGATGGTTCGCCGGGATGTTCAGCGCCTCGAAATTATAGTAATCATATTCCACTTCCGGGCCCTCCACGACCTCATACCCCATGCCGATGAAGATATTCTCAACCTCTTCCAAAGCGATGGTATTGGGATGGCGATGCCCCACTTTATTCTTCTTCGCAGGCAATGTCACGTCAATGACCTCCTGTTTTAATCTCAGGTCGCGCTCGGCAGCCTCCAGCTTCGCCTTCGTCTCCTCGATGAGCTTTTCGATGCTCTCCCTCGTCTCATTTACAAGCTGTCCTACCACAGGGCGCTCCTCCGGCAGAACATCCTTCATGCCTTTCAAAACTGCGGTCAATTCACCCTTTTTACCCAGAAATGCAACTCTCACGTCATTTAGCTTTGCAAGCCCGTCAGAATTTTGGATTTCGCGAATTGCGTCCGCTTTAATCTGTTCCAGTTTTTCCTTCATAATCGTTCTCCTTATCTGCGTTATTGATTCCCTGCGCTCCTGCGCATAAAATAAAGTCCCTACGCCAAATGCATAGGGACGAAAAATCCGTGGTACCACCCTGATTTCCGGAAATCACTGACTTCCGAACACTCAACCTGCGTAACGTGCAGCGACGTCATATCCTACTCTGTGTCTCTTACCTGCGTAATATTCAGATATGCAGCTCCGGTGGGAAATTCGATTCCTGCCTTATCTCAAGAGGACTTGCAGCCGATGATCCCCTCTCTCTGTAAGCAGTACAGGTCTCTACTGTACACCTTCTTCGCCTTTCACTATCGGGTACTATTTTATCATGAGTTATTTAAAACTGCAAGTATTTTTTTACGTTTGCTTATTCCAGCGTCCCTCATAGACGCTGTTAAACTCCGCGCACAGCAATAAAATATAGATGCCAAAATACAGCCAGAGCATCAGCAGAATAATCGTTGTCAGGCTTCCATACATGGAAAATCCATTGAAATAATCGACATAAATGGAAATTCCAAAAGATAGCAGCGACCATCCAACTGCAGCCATGATGCTGCCTGGAATCTGGCTTTTGAGGGAAGTCCTTCGATTGGGCAGCAGCCGAAAAAGCGCGGCAAAAAACAGGATCAGGATTGCCAGAAGTATCAACGACCGCAGTTTCAAAATCTCCTGCGTGATATCCGACACAATCGGGAGATACTGCACAATCAGATATTGCAGGCTGTTCCCGAATACCATGAGCGTCAAAGACGCCACAATGGCAACCACCAGGATTAAGGTGTAGAGAATGGCACGGAAACGCAGAAATACCCAGTTCCTCGTCTCCTCAATATCATATACGCGGTTCAGACCGCCCATCAGATACTGGATGCCCTTTGCCGCAGACCATACTGCCGTGATGGCCGCGATTGACACGATCCCCACAGATTTGTTGTACATTTCATGGATAATCCCAATCAGAAAAGGTGAAATATAGGTCGGCATGACACGATGTATCATACTGAGAATCATCCCCTCCGTCACAGGCGTATACTGCACCAGGGAAATAAACAGCATGATAAACGGTATCAGAGACAACACAATGAAAAATGCCGACTGCGCGGCAAATGCGCCGATATTATCTTTCTTGCATTTTGCTGCAAAAAAACGTAATCTTACAATTATTCTCCAGACCATCATTTCGCCTCGTTATAAATATTTTTAATGGAAATATCATGATAAAACTTCATCAGTATATCCACATAATTCATGCCTGCCTTCGCCATGCCGTTGGCCCCGTTCTGGCTCATGCCGATACCATGCCCGTATCCTCCGCCATATACGACGAATCCATCCTCCACCGGTTCCACAGTACAATATGCGCTGGGCAACAGCGTCATGTCAATTTTTTCGCCGTTTTTATCCGTCACCTGCGTTGCGGCAGCGCCAAGCACCGTGCGCACATTATATTCCGAAAAGAGCGTCACGCTGCCCTTCTCATAAGTAATCCCCAGCTGTTTTACCGCCCCGTAGGCACAGCGCTGATCCACCGTAATCTGCCCGGGTGCGCCAAATCCCGCCAAGTCTGCCGCTGTTCCTTCTGTGCCATCCGATTTCGTAATCTTTACATTTGCGGCATTGGCCTCAAAACGCGCTGCAATCGCCGCGTTGACCGCCTCCGCCTTCTCTTTCAGGGAAAGATTTGCCGTCCATCGGAAATATGCCCCTTCACTGTCGTAAGCATTGATGTCCTTATTCTTAATAAATTCTGCAAATTTCCCTTCATCGGAAATATCCGGCTCAGACCCGTCACTGAGCAGGGAAATTCCCTGCAGATACCTCTGAGACACATTCGTCTCCTCATTCCACGCATCCATATCACCGGAAAAACCGCAGGACGTGGAAAAATAATACGCCTCCGCAATCTCGCCATTATATTTGATGACCTCTCCCACCGTATCTTCTACCGCAAGATTTGTCTTCTCATTCTCTTCCTGCTTATTGTATACCTGGTAACTGGTGCTGTCGTCCACATGAGCGCCCATGGGCGCATAATCTCCGCGCATAAGCTGGATGCAGGCATAGCTTCTCGCACAGACCGCCTGCGTGCAGAGCGCATCCCGCTCATAACTCGCCGGCATCTCGCTCGGCACAACGCCGCAGAGGTATTTTTCCAGCGGCAGCTCATTTACAACACCATAGCCTTCCGGATACCGCCGGATTTCCATGGTTCCGCGATAACCCAGGGACGTATGGTTTCCATTCGCATCTGCAAAATAAATTCTGCCATTCTCGTCCTTCAGTTCAATCTTCACATAATCGACGCCTTCCGTCAAAAACTGCGCCGCATTTACCACCTGCCCTGCCTGAATCGTTTCCTGTTTCTCTCCGGCGGTCAGAACTCCCTCTGCGTCTGCGGTAAGAACAGGGTTCTCGTGATGCGTTCCATACTCCGCATTTAAGAGCAGCACGCGAATATTCTCTATCGTAGCCGGCTCATGGAGGATCACTCCGCACACCTGTTTCTCTGCAACCACGAAATCCGCCTTGAGATTTCCAATCACAAGTTTTGATTCATCCAGTTCCTCCACAGTTCCATATGTCTTATACACATTCAGTTTCCCGCTGTATTCCAAAATTCCATAGCCGGATATCTCAATCTGATGTTCATCAAAACTGAGAACCGTACCGGTAATCTTATCTTCTTTCTTATAAATGCCAATGACCTTGCGGTCTTTCCATTCTATATCACAAATCGTATTGCTGATCTCCTCCGTCAAGCCGGCAATATCAAGTGAAATCTGCCTGTTCTCATAGAGGATTTCCGCCTTTTCCTCCTGCGTATTATGTACAAACACGTTTTCCAGCGTAACTTTCTCCTCGCATTCGCTGTTGACGCCGATGATCCTCCCCTCCGCAACATAAACCTGATACATATCGTATTGGTGAAAATAATTCACGCCATCCGCAACCTGCATATAACCTTCCTGGGTCAGGCATTCCTGCGGAACATGCTGCTGCTCCTCTTCGTCTAGAAACACCAGATTGACAAGCGCAACTTTCTCCACGGTGTCCAGCAAATCAAGAATCTGCTCATATATTTCATTCCACTGATCACGAGGAACCGCTTTCCAGAAAAAACGATCCTCATATGTAATGTATTCCTGAACAGAGAGCTGTTCCAGGACAAGTTTCAGCTTCCCATAAGTCAGTTTCCCATCCAGATTCTTCTTATGCAGGAATTCTTTTAACTTCTCCTCCCACTCCTTTTCCCCGTAATAGGTAAAACTGAGCTGTGACGGCAGCTCCGCCAGAGCCACATACTCACTGCTGAACTCCGTAACCAGCTGTCCCTTACTCACAGTCCGGACAAACACAATCACGAGAAACAGCAGGATCAGAAAAAGAAGTCCTATGAAATAATTTCTCTTTTTTTGATAAAACCTTCGTTCCATGTAAACATTTCCCATTCTTTGCCGCCCTCAGACGCAGCGTCCCGGCAGCAGATTTTATAAGGCAGAAAGGCTGCCTTTCTCCAAAGCAGCCTTTCCTCTTTTGTAATTTATCTTTCGTTCCTTAACATTTCCTTGGTACTTTCCATCTATCCTTCGTGCCCTGAAATCTTTCGTAAGTCCTGCGCAAATCTCTTTTGTAAAAATCTTTTGTATTTTCAAAATTTATTCTGAAAAGTACCCCAAAATGCCGTTTCCTGCGATTTTGACTCCTAGCAAAGCCAGGTGGGTAACCGCAGCTTCTCTTCTGCCTTCCGCTGCATATTGGCGGCCTGACATCCAATCGGCGATATAGGAATCCCATGAAAGTAAATGTAGGTTCAAAATAGCAGGGTATCGAACATCCCAGGAATACATTCTCAACTTTCTCAGCTAACTCTGATTATACTCTATTATACCCAGAACCGCAACCAAAAATTAATGTAAATTTCATGGTGAAGTCACATTTATTTCCATTCATCGGGCGTAACCTTCGGCGCATCGTCCGGTGAAATCTGTCCGGCGGATACCGTAACCGTCATGATTTTCTTCGCGACGGCATTCACATTTCCAGGATTTGCCACAGAATACTCTATCGTATAAATTCCCGGTTTCTCAAAATAATATTTACGGTACTGCTCGGCTGTCAATGTCGTGAATGCCTGTTCTCCCGGAACTTTTACCTTAATGACAATTCCGGAACTTACATCAACGCCCGAAACCAGTTTTGCAGTAACGCCTGCCTTCAAATCCAGGAAATCATTGCACGTAAGCGTCTTTGCAGCCGCAACGCCCGACAGATTCGGCGCTTTCGTATCCCTGATCACAAAAGTTGTCGTTTTGGTTGTAACCGCCTTCTTATTATAAGGATTGGCAACCGAATACTGCACATAGTAAGTTCCCAGCTTGTTAAACCTGTAATTCTTAGACGTATTGCTGGAAAGTTTAACATAATTAGCGGAACCTGGAACCTTTACCTTAACGACAATCTTGGAATCCATATTTTTACCGGACTGCAATTTTGACTTAATGTTGTTTCTCAGATTGCGCACGGTATTGTATTCCAACGTCCTCTTTGTGGGCACCCCGGTTAATTTTGGTTTCTTCGTATCTTTGACAACCACTTTTCCGGTTACCTTTGTCACCCGCTTGTTATTGGGGTTTGTCACGTAGTAATTGAATTTGTATGTTCCCAGTTTCTTTAACTTAATGGTGCTCTTCTTATAAAGCTTTTCCTTTTTACTTCCGGGATAAATAACTTTAACCTTAATTTTATTTGTTAATTTTTTCTTGTCAACTGTGTATGCCTTAATGTTTGATTTGGGCTTAAAGCTGCTATTGTATTCCTTCTTCTGTGATTTCTTCACGCCCTTGATAATCGCCTTTTTCGTATCGACTACCTGATAGGTAACTACGCTGCTGGCGCTTCTGCCCAATGCATCCGTCACCGTATATGTAATATTATACCTTCCAAGCTTCTTAGTCCTTACCTTGCCGCTGTAGGTCAGCCTTCCGCTGATATCATTCCCCAGCGAGTCGTTCGCCGATATCCCGACAAAGGGTTGGAAGGAAGAACCATATTCAATTGTGGTCTGCGCGCCGGAAACATTGACGCTTGGCCTGTAACCGCTATACGGGTTGCCCGCCAGAGGATCCGTGGGATCCCATCCACGGCTGCCAAATCGTGCCGGTATCTTGATTGCTTCCGGTTTTCCCAGAGGATCATCATTGGAAGAACCCCAGAATATCGTAACCGACGTTCCCAGAGGGCAGTTCTCGTAAATCCACTTGGAGTCTGCCACCGTAAGCCGCACGCAGCCATGGCTTGCCGTTGTGCCAAGCTTATTGTACTGCACATACGACTGAGACGCATAGTCTCCGTTTGCATAATACCATACCGAATGAAACAGGACGCCTCCATGAATACGCGTGCAATACTGACCGTAACTTGGACCGTCCAGTACGTGCCAGCGCAGTTTCTGGCTGGTACGAAACGTTCCGATCGGCGTCGCGTTTCCGGTTGAACAGACAAACGCCCTGTCCGGCTTGCCGTTGCTGTATACGGTCACCACGTTCGTCGCCTTATTGATCCTGATTGAATAGTTGCCTGCTGCCTGTGCATCCCCTCTGTCCAAAGAAAATGCCGACAACAGCACAACCAAAAGTGCAAATACCATGATAATACTTTTTTTCATCTTCTTCATATCCAAATCCTCAAACTTCATCCTTAATCTTTATAAACAGAGTTACTCATTTTGTGCTGATTTCCCGATGTTAAATTCTCTGCCAGAAAAGCGCCCGGAAACAGTTTGTCCAGTGTTACCACCTGATAATCGTCGGGACTGTTCGCAAGAATCACCTGAAACGTTTCCATATCGCAGAATTCCGCCAAAACCTGCCTGCATATCCCGCAGGGCGGCAGATAATCTCCATTGTCACCGTTTACCACAATCGCCGTAAATTCCCGCTCTCCCTCGGACACAGCCTTAAACACCGCTGTGCGCTCCGCACAGTTCGTCGCAGAATAACTTGCATTCTCCACGTTGCAGCCGGTAAATATCCTGCCGCTCTTCGTAAGAAGCGCCGCCCCCACGCGGAAACGGGAATATGGCACATATGCAGATTCTTTCGCTTTCATGGCCTGGGCAATCAGTCTTTGATAGTCCATTATGCCGCTTCCTTTCCAACTATTGCTTACGCAATTAGTTTATTTTATCTTATAATATCAAAAAAATCTATACAAATCTTTTGTAAAGAATAAAATTTTTATTAATTTTCCTTGTGCATTTTACCAAAACTGGCGTTTGGCGCGATTGATATTTATTGTAAACCAGACGACTACCGTCAGAAACAATACCATCATGGCCTGCATAACATAGGAAAGGCGCATGACATAATCATTGATAAATCCCACGACGCCAAACAGGATGGCCACGGAGCCCAGTACGATGGTCCTTCCATAGATATAGTTGATATACCCATGTACGTCACGGATTGGTTCCATATTCCCTCCCGTAAAGAAATTACTCAGTTCCTGCGTTCTTTTCATCTTAACGGCGGCATACACTGTGTATATCCCGTAAAAAAAAATTACTGCATCAAATATAATAAGCATATCTTTTTCCTTTCCTAAATCGTGTTTTTCTGTTATAATCTATTATAACTGTTATTGTTATAGATTTCAATTGAGATTTCTGTAAAAGAAATCATTGAAACTTTTCAATATTTAGTGTAAAATATATGTAATATATATTTTTAAATCTGTAATTCACAAGGAGCGATAGGAATGGAAAATGTAAAAATACTTATTTGCGACGACTCGATACTGGCGCGTAAACAGTTAAAGGACATTATCGTTGAACATGGCTATAACAATTTTCTGGAAGCTTCCAACGGCCAGGAAGCCATTGACCAGTACAAGGCCAACAAACCGGAGCTGGTTTTTGTAGACATTGTGATGCCCATCAAAGACGGCGTGCAGGCGATACATGAGATTCGTGAGTTTGATCCGGAGGCAAGTATTATCGTCGTCTCCTCTGTTGGAACTCAGACCCAGCTTAAGAATGCTATTATGGAAGGAGCGCGGGACTTCGTCCAGAAACCTTATACAAATTCCGGCATTGCTGATATTCTGAAAGCACGCTTTGGAGGGAGATAAAAGTTATGCATACGCAGTTTTTTGGTAATTTTTTACTTAACAAAGGAGTCATCACTCCGGAACAGTTAATTGAAGCTCTGAAAATTCAGGCGAACACACATAAAAAACTCGGGACGCTTGCCATTCACTCCGGCTTTATGTCTGCAAGCGAGGTGGAAGACGTCTATATCACACAGACGCATTTCGACAAATTATTCGGGGAGCTTGCCGTCAATCTCGGGTATCTCACAGAGGGGCAGGTAGACAATCTTCTGACTACCCAGCTGCCGGATTACATGCTTCTCGGACAGATTTTGATTGACCAGAATATTTTGACGCATGTAGAACTTGAAAACTTAATTACAGAATACAAATCCGTCTATGAGATTTATGACCTGGAACTGATTGAAGAACAGCAGGAAATGGTCAACAAACTTCTCTCAGACTTTTACCTTCCGGAGGATATTCCACATTCCGAACATATCCTCTCCTATTTTACGCTCTTATTTAATAACCTGGTTCGTTTTATCGGCGAGGATTTCACTACTCTGGGTATTATGAACCTCACGGAAGTGCCTACTAACTTCTGCATTGCACAGGAAGTGGAGGGTTCTTTCTCCTTCTTTTCCGCATTGGATATGGAACAGGAAACGGCTGTTGCATTTGCCGGAAGATATGTCAATGAGGATTTTGAGACTTTTGACGAATATGTACATGCATCCATCGAGGACTTCCTGAACCTTCACAATGGCCTGTATACGGTGAATATGTCCAATGACTACTCGATGGAATTACAGCTGCAGCCACCGGTTGCTTATGAGAATTCGCTGATAGAGACTGGATTTTCCTTCTATCTGCTGCCAATCATGTATTCTTTCGGAACCATCAATTTCCTGTTCTCCATCAAGAAAATGGATGAATAAATTTGCATTTGCAACTGTATCATAAGTATCATAATATGAAACAAACCACTTTACATACGAAAACACCTGGAAAATTACTTTCCAGGTGTTTTTATGCGGGCATTTATACGCCTAAGAATTTCTTCACTACCTGCTCCATCTCTTCCACTTCACAGATTGTGTTATGTAATACCAAAGCGGTGCGGATATCTTCAATTGCCTTTGGAACCCTGACCTTTGACAGGGATTCCAGCTCATCTACCAATTCGAAGTCCGGCTTGCCGTGATATTTTTCGTCAATCGCCGTCATGACGCTTCTTGTAAACTTATAAGGGCTTGCCGTAGAGGCAATCACCGTCTTTGTCTTGTCCCCGGTCTCCTGCTGATACTTCTTATACACGGCTGCCGCCACTGCGGTATGCGTGTCTATGATATATCCTGTCTCGCCATAGATTTCACGGATGACGGCTGATGTCTCTGCCTCGCTGGCATAATTGCCGTAGAAGGATGCAAGCTGCCCTCTCATCTCCGGAGTAATCGTATAGGTTCCATTCTCCTGAAGCGAAGTCATCAGTTCCAGGTTCTTGCTGGCGTCATCTCCTGCAATACGGTAAATCAGGCGCTCCAGGTTGCTGGAAATCAGAATATCCATTGACGGGGAAGACGTCAGGATGAATTCCCGGTTCTTATCATAAGTGCCTGTGGCAAAGAAATCGTACAATACCTTATTCTCATTGGAGGCACAGATGAGCTTTCCAATCGGCAGCCCCATATTCTTTGCATAGAATGCGGCAAGGATATTTCCAAAATTGCCGGTAGGCACAACGACATTCATCTTCTCGCCATTCTCAATTTCACCAGATTTTACCATTTTCCTATACGCATATACATAATACACAATCTGCGGCACCAGCCGCCCGATATTGATGGAATTAGCCGATGAGAACTGATAGCCGGCCCCGTCTAACTCTTTCGCCAGCGCCGCATCAGAAAACATCTGCTTTACGCCCGTCTGCGCCTGGTCGAAATTCCCATTGATTCCCACGACAAAGGTATTGTCGCCTTTCTGGGTAACCATCTGTTTCTGCTGGATGGGACTTACGCCGTCCTTGGGATAAAATACAATGATTTTCGTTCCCTCTACGTCTGCAAAACCTGCCAGCGCAGCTTTTCCGGTATCACCGGAAGTCGCTGTCAGAATTACAATGTCATTCCTGACCTGGTTCTTCCTGGCCGCCGTAATCAAAAGATGCGGCAAAATAGAGAGCGCCATATCCTTAAAGGCAATCGTCGCTCCATGAAACAGCTCCAGATATGAGACATCCTGCGCCTTCACCAGAGGGGCAATCTCACTGGTATCAAATTTCCCATCGTATGCCTTCTCGATGCAGCTTTTCAGCTCTTCTTTTGTGTAATCGGTAAGGAACAGCTTCATGACCTCATATGCCGTCTGCTGGTATGACATGTCCGCAAGTTTCTCCAACGGGACATCCAGTGCCGGAATCTGCTCCGGTACAAACAATCCGCCATTCTCAGCCAACCCCTTTAAGACTGCCTGGGAGGCGGTAACTTTTTCCTCTGCATTTCTCGTACTCACATATAACATAGCCAATATCCATCCTTTGCTCTATCGTTTTCTAAAACAAAGTGGGCAAACCCACTTTGCCGCGCCGAGCACAATTGCGAAGCAATAAATACCTCTTGTGCGAGTGCGCATATTAATAAGGGGTATTCCTGGTTCGGAACACCCCTCATTATAAAAGTTTTCTTTTTTTCTGTCAACAATCGCCGCCATAAAATATCACGGAAGCGTATAAAATTCATGTCCTCCATGCTGAAACAGCCATTTCAGATGGTTGTCGAACCATGCCATGTCATTGGGATTCGCCTTACTTCGTGCGGAAAAGAACAATGCGCCCTGGGAAATATCTTCCCCATACAATGCCTGCTCCACCGCATTGACCGTATCTGCGGTCACCGTAACCGAGTAAAACCTGCCGTCAACCGTGGGGGAGAACTGCGGCCTGCCGCCGCTTTTTTCAAACACTACATCATAAACAGTCGATGCATAATTTTCGGAAAGCACTCTGTTCAAAACAACTTCTGCCACCAGCGTTCTTCCCTGCAAATCCTCACCGCCTGCTTCAGCCTGTACAATCCGGCACAAAGCGTCGTAATCCTCCTCGGCAATCACAATATCACCATAGGGATTGATCGGCTCCTGCTGGAGCTCCGTATGCGCCTCCGGCGCCGCCTGCGCGCACACGGCCTCGACTTCACGCTTTGAGATTTCCACCTCGACTTCCTCTTTTACGCGGCCTGGGCTCGTCTCCAGAAATTCCCGGCATACATTTCCAAGATTTCCTTCCAGCGCCAGCGCTGCCCTGGCGTCCTCCCTCTTCAGCTTTTCTCCCATATCGACAAGAACAATCGGTTCTGCTGCGAGCGCGCGTCCTCCCCGGCTGCCTGAAATCTGGTCGTTAAAGAATACCAATGCAAATACGGTAAACCCGGAAACAAGGACAGCGCAACCCTTGTACATCTTTTTTGCTATACTCTTTATGCGGAAATACGCATTTTTAAACAGATTTTGAATTATCAACATAATTGTTTTCCTTTCCTGTTTTTTATGATATACTTATTTTGTAGATTTCATTCAAAAAATGCATGAAAACATCTCAGGGAGGAGTTTATGCTGCCAGGCGCGTATCTTGCTTTTAAAAAAGACAAAACTGCTTACTATCGTTCCAGCATCACCTTTCAGAACAAACATATTTCCCTTGGCAGTTTCCCCTCGGAACAACAAGCACATCAGGCATACCTGGAGGCGTCCCGCCTGCTTTCCGATTTTTCCACAACCATTGACGACATTTTCTCACTACCGACTATTCTAAGTTTTGATAAGGCGATTTCTTTGCTGAATTTTCGGGATAACCATATATATTTTAAAAATCCTATTTATTTGAGGAATAATTACTTTGTATATTATCTTTCCCCATCTGAGGAATTAAAATTTGATATTGATGATCTTTTTTATTATTCCAGCCATAAAATCATGCGGCGCCAGGGCCATCTTTTTGTCAATGATTACGGTATGCAGATCGGCATCCTCTCGCGTTACGGCATCAAAAATTATGCCGTCAGGAACCGGGATTACTACTTTGCCAATGACGATTCTTCCGATTTTCGCTATTCTAATATTATTATAGTCAACCGTTATTATGGCGTGACAAAAATGACGTCTCACAACGCCTGCAGCTACAAGGTTCAAATTCATATCAATGGAAATTACACGGTAGGATGCTACCAGCAGGAAGAGGAAGCGGCCATCGCTTACAATAAGGCCGTCGATCTGGCGAAAAAAGCCGGCATCGACAAAAATTTTCAGACAAATTATATTGAAGGCTATTCCCCCAGGGAATACGCCGATGTGTACAGCCGCATTAAGCTCTCCAGAAAATTTTTGAATTATTTAAAGGGGATTTGTGCAACATAACGCCACAAAATCCCCTTTTGTCTCTGAGAATATAATCTTGTCGAAAAATTATTTCAGAATAATCTCTTATTTCTTATTAATATAGTTAATCAGTCCTTCGGACGCAATGATTTTTTGCATGAATTCGGGAAACGCCTGCCCCTGGAAGGTTGTATTCCTGGTCTTATTCGTGATGATTCCGCTGTCGAAATCAACCTCCACCTCATCGCCTGCCTCAATTCCTTTCGCTGCCTCCGGGCACTCGATGATGGGAAGTCCGATATTGATGGCATTGCGGTAGAAAATTCTTGCAAACGTCTCGGCAATCACGCAGCTTACGCCTGCCGCCTTTATGGCAATCGGCGCATGTTCCCTGGAGGATCCGCATCCAAAATTCTTGTCTGCAACAATCAAATCCCCCTCCTTGACGTTATTAACGAATTCCTTGTCAATGTCTTCCATGCAATGCGTTGCCAATTCCTTCGGGTCAGAGGAATTGAGGTATCTTGCCGGAATTATGACGTCCGTATCTACATTGTCTCCATATTTAAAAACTGTTCCGCTGGCTTTCATTGATTTTCCTCCTAATTTTATTCTAACGGTATCTTCTTTCCACCTAATCCTGTGGCGCTGAAATCTTACCGGTAATTGCACTTGCTGCCGCTACTGCCGGGCTTGCGAGATACACTTCCGAATCCACATGTCCCATGCGTCCTACGAAATTACGGTTTGTCGTGGAAACACAGCGCTCACCCTCTGCCAAAATACCCATATAGCCTCCCAGGCAAGGTCCGCAGGTTGGCGTGCTCACAATCGCTCCCGCCTCAATAAACGTCCGCAACAATCCCTCATCCATGGCCTCAAGATAAATGCGCTGGGTTGCAGGAATCACGATACAGCGGATATTCTTAGCAACCTTCTTTCCCTTCATCACCTCCGCAGCCGTCCGAAGGTCATCAAGGCGCCCATTCGTACAGGAGCCGATCACCACCTGGTCAATCTTCACATCGCCGACCTCGTCAATGGTTTTCGTATTCTCCGGCAAATGCGGAAATGCGACAGTTGATTTCAAGTCTGCAAGGTTGATCGTATATGTCTCGTCATACGCTGCATCTTCATCCGCCTCATAGATCTTATATTCCCTGTTTGAATGCTCCTTCATATAATCCTCGGCAAGCTGATCCACTGGAAAGATTCCGTTCTTTGCGCCTGCCTCAATCGCCATATTGGCAATCGTAAACCGGTCGTCCATGGAAAGATTTTTGATTCCCTCCCCGGTAAACTCCAAAGATTTATAGAGCGCGCCGTCCACGCCGATCATGCCGATGATATGCAAGATGACGTCTTTGCCGCTGACCCATTTCGAAGGCTTTCCGACGATATTGAATCTGATGGCAGAAGGCACTTTAAACCATGCCTTGCCGGTGGCCATGCCAGCCGCCATGTCCGTACTGCCAACGCCAGTGGAAAATGCGCCCAGCGCGCCATACGTACAGGTATGAGAGTCCGCGCCGATGATCACATCTCCTGCTACGGTCAATCCCTGCTCCGGAAGCAGCGCGTGCTCAATTCCCATCTCTCCCACGTCAAAATAATTTGTAATCTCATGTTTGCTGGCAAATTCACGGACACATTTGCAATGCTGCGCCGATTTAATGTCCTTGTTAGGCGCAAAGTGGTCCATTACCAGGGCGATTTTATCTTTATGGAACACGCCGTCTGTCGTAAATTTATCCATCTCATGAATTGCAACGGGCGAAGTGATGTCATTTCCCAAAACGAGATCCAACTCTGCCTCAATCAACTGTCCTGCTTTCACTTCGGAAAGTCCCGCTGCTGCGGCAAGAATTTTCTGTGTCATTGTCATTCCCATACTTTGATCCTCCTTTTTTGCTGTATTCGCATTATTCTGCACAATCTTTATATTATTTACCAAAAGGTCTTGCTGCCTCTGGCAGCACAGACATCTTGCACAAAAAGTGTCTGGAAAGCTAGCTTTCCATAGCACTTTTATGTGCAAAGTGTTCACATCACTTTGTGATGTGAACCTTTTGGTACTATAAGATTACACAATATGCAAACACGGCTTTTCTTCTCACTTGCTATTCTAACACAAATCATAGTATAATAGAAATACATAATACGTATAATCATTATAATATTTAGTTATATCTCATATCCGCCAGACAAAGGAGCATTTTATGGAACAAAATCTTTCTTCTTACCGCATCTTTTATGTTGTAGCTGAGAAGGGAAATATCTCGAAAGCAGCGAAAGAACTCTATATCAGCCAGCCCGCCATCAGCAAATCCATTCAAAAATTAGAGGATAACCTCGGCGTACGGCTCTTTGACCGCAGTTCCCGCGGGGTGACATTGACTCCGGAAGGGGAACTTCTATACACCCATGTGAAATCTGCCTCGTGGGGCTGCGCATTGAGGTCGTCTATCAGGAATATGGCAAGATCAATTTCGTTTCTTACCACCATTGCCGCTATTTCGGCATCACCGCCCATCGGTCCGGAGTTCATACATTCGACTTGGGCATCTATTCCTGCT
>CAJUOE010000120.1 GCA_910587895.1 uncultured Lachnospiraceae bacterium | reverse complement strand
GTTGAAAAAGGTGCCTTTGCGGCACTGGTTGGTCCCAGCGGCTGCGGCAAATCGACAATCCTCTCCTTGATTGCCGGACTGCTCAAACCCGTAAGCGGCTTCATCACCTATTACTCTGATGATTTCAATGCTCCGCGTGTCGGATACATGCTACAGCATGACCACCTGTTAGAATGGCGCAGTGTCTATCAGAACATCACGCTTGGTCTGGAAATACAGAAAAAGAAAAATAAAGAGAATCTGGAATTGGTCGATGAACTGCTGGACAAATATCATCTGTCCAATGTCAGGAAGCAGAAGCCGTCCGCACTCTCCGGCGGTATGCGGCAGCGCATTGCCCTTATCCGCACACTTGCCCTGCGCCCCGACCTGCTTTTGCTCGACGAGCCGTTTAGCGCGCTGGATTATCAGACGAGGCTCAATGTGTCTAAAGATGTCCATGACATTATCAAATCCGAACAAAAGACAGCTATCCTTGTAACACATGATATCTCAGAAGCGATCTCGATGGCTGACGTTATATTTGTGCTCACAAAACCGCCCTGTACGATAAAAGATGTCCTCCCCATCGAGTTTGAAGCCAATGGGGTTCCGCGCGAGGATATGAGAAAGTCAAGTCTTTTTCAGGAGTATTTTGATCAAATTTGGAGGGAAATGCAAGATGAAAATACAGAAAAATAACCATGAAACCAACGATATCATCAAAAGTGATGCCGCGGCGCTTACCATCGGGCAAAAAAACTTTCTGCGGCGTCAGAAGTTGCAAAAACTGTACATATTTTGGAGCCGGATTCTGTTGTTTGCGGCCTTTGTGATGCTTTGGCAGGTGTCTGCTGATCTGGGCTGGATTGACAGTTTTTATTTCAGCTCGCCCATCACCATCTCGAAGCTTTTCTGGCATGATGTTCAAGATATGTCCCTGTTGAGCCATATTGGCATTACGCTTTTGGAGTCGGGTGTCAGCTTTTTGCTAATTATCCTATTCTCCCTGCTGACTGCGACATTTTTCTGGTTCTATCCCTCACTGGGCAAAATGTTTGAACCGTTTTTGATTGTGCTCAACAGTCTCCCCAAGTCCGCGCTTGCGCCGCTGATTATTGTGTGGCTTGGCACTGGTCCCCGCACTATTATTCTATGCGGAATTTCTGTCGGAATATTCGGATGCATTTTGAATTTATACCAGTCTTTTGAGCAGACCGATCCTGAGCGGCTGAAGCTCATCGAGATACTGGGCGGCACGAAATTGCAGGCTTTTACAAAGGTGGTATTTCCCGGAAATATCCCTACGTTTATCTCTCTGTCAAAGGTCAACATTGGTCTGGCATTAGTCGGCGTCATCATCGGGGAGTTTCTCGCTGGCAGAAAGGGATTGGGATATCTTATCATCTATGGAAGCCAGGTTTTCAAGCTCGATATGGTCATCCTGAGCATTGTGATTCTGTGTGTGATTGCAATGGGAATCTATGGACTATTGAACCTGCTGGAGAAGAAAATAAGTTATTAACAGGCTGTTATAAAAAATAAAAATGAGTACAAAACAATTTGACAATAACATTACTCCGTGATAAGATGACTATAAATAAGGGTGCTGCCGATAGACGGTTAGCCCGGTCAAATTTTGGTTAAATAACCGCTAAGTTTGCGAGGCTTGGGCGGTTATTTTTTTGTGTTGTTACTTCCGATAGCATATCCAAGTCCAAATGCGGTCAGTACAAGACTAATTACCGCTATCAGACTGTCAATCGTCATCATTCGCATCACCCTCTTCTGTCCATATTACTGTATTTCGTACAGTTCTCTATGTAATCGGAGGGTCACAGTCCCTCCGCAGAGGGCTAACCGCCTACCGTTATGGCAGTACCCATGAAGGTATTATAGCAGAATTGGTGCAATGCTACAATTCAATTGTATGTATTAAGTTAATTAAATCAAAAGAAGCAGCCCCGCTTACAAGCTAAGGCTGCTTCTCCTCCAAATCTTACATCTTGAGCTTACATTATGGTATCGCCATCACTGATTTTCTGTATGAGCTGCTGCATTTCCTCTTTGCTTTTTACATCTTTGCTTCTGGCGATTACCTGCTCTTTTTCGTACTCTGTCATCTTACCGTAATGATTGATTGCCTGTTCGTCCATCGCCATGCCAAACGCCAGACCAAGCGGCAATCCACTCTGCAAATTATCTGTATAATCCATTCTTGCACCTCATATTCATCTCTGATTACGCTATGAAAGTAAACTCCAATTCAAATGGATTTTACGTTTATAGCATTGCCATGCTGAGGTGTTCCTATGCTCATAAGAGGATATTACCAGTTTTTGCATCTGACAGCATTTGATCAGCCAGTTCTTCAGAAGTGCCGTCAAGCTGCATAATATAATCAATCGCATAGGGCAGTGATAATGATTTATATAATAAATTTTCATAAAATGACAGTTTGCCGTCCTCTCCATTATAAAAAGCATCTGACATGACACTGACAATTTCGATCAGTTCCTCCCTTGTCAAATCCTGAACAAGCGGCGCTTCCTGCACCAGAGTTTCCTCTGCAAGCACCTCCAAATCCGTATGACTCCAGTATTCGGAAAACTCCGTCTCATCCTGTCTCTTTCCCGTCAGTTCTTCAAGTTTACGCAGCGCCTCTGCAATATCGCCCTCCCCATTGGCAATCTGCTCAATCAGTTCTTCTGCCAGTTCTAACTTTTCTGCATCTGGTTTCGGATAGATCAGTTCCTTTCTCATTGGTCATTCCTCCTATTAATACAATCATATTTTATATCACGGTAAACGCATGCTTTATAAATAATCTATAAACAAATTTTTCTTCTGTTTCTCAATCAAGACCTGTATTCAGCCCTCCAAGCACTTTATAAAGATAATCTGGGTCATACCCGCATTTCTTCCTTTTGCTTGCAATTCCCATCTTACAGCTTTTTTCCTGCTTCAGAAGGTTGGTGCCTATATGGCGCAGCACATTTACATTTTCTGCCGCATTCCCGGCCCTTATCCTGCTCTCATCTTCTCGGAATCCTATGTCCAGCACCCAATGCAGGCTGTTCTCTATTCCCCAGTGCGCCCTTTTACACTTTCCATATTCCTCTGCTCCCATCCCGCTTCGGCTGTATATGGAGTAAGAAATGCTTTGCGTTGCAACTCCTTTTTCTGTCACGGTTGATACACATGCCCCTATCCCGCTCAGCCCTTTCCATTCCGAATGGTCTGCTTTAAGCCAGCCGATTTCGTTTTCTACATAATATTCCCTTGTTTCCTGCCTTCCATGGTCAAAGCATATATCTTTGTAGTACCGTCCTTCTTCTGCAAGCTTGTTCTTCTTGCAGGGGAATACATCCTTTTCAAAATACAGGGCGATGTCCTCCATAAGGCGCTCCTGGTTCCCTTTCACCTGCAGGATATAGTCCGCTTCCTTATCTATGATTTTTTCCGCTATCTCCTTCTGGGTCCCCATAGCATCTATTGTCACCACACAGCCTTTCAGGCACAGAATGTCCAGCAGTTCCGGGATGGCCTTAATCTCATTTGTTTTCTCATCCACCTTCAGCTGCCCCAGCACAAGGGACGCCTCACAGGCCCATGCGCTCACCACATGTGCCGGACGGTTCCCTTTTGCATCATCCCTGCTCCTGCGGACGGTTTTCCCGTCAATGTCAAGGACAACGAGGATGCCGCACCGATGCCCCCGATCAACGGAAAGGTAGAATTTCAGGACGTG
>CAJUOE010000119.1 GCA_910587895.1 uncultured Lachnospiraceae bacterium | reverse complement strand
GATGAATTGGATTTGATATCAGCAGAGAAAAAGGCTACTTATCAGAAGATTAAAGATTATGTTTTGGATAAGTATGGGGTAAAGGACAACGTCGGGGGAATCGCCGGAACCAATACGGCAGCCGGGACAGTCAAAGGCTGCACCAGCAACGTGACGGTCACCGGGGAGAACAACGTCGGAGGAATCGCCGGAAAGAATGATGGGACCATCACGGGCGGCACGAATAGCGGCAGCGTGGCTGGAACCGGAACCGGAACAGGCGGAATCGCTGGAAATAACAACGGCACGCTGGGCGGCAATAAGAATACCGCCCCGGTAACCGGGAAAAATGATGTCGGGGGAATCGCCGGAACGAATGGAACGAATGGAACCGTGGAAGGCTGCACCAACTCCGGGAATGTGACAGGGGAAGGTGGAAATGCGCCGGGAGCCATCATCGGAAACAACCAGAACACGAGCCCGGATGCCGTGAAGGACGACTATTACCAGAAGACGGAGAGCACCAACAAGGACCTGACCGGAATCGGGGAAGGAACGGGAGCCGGGGAAGATCCGGCAGGAATCACGTCCGGGCAGACGCCGACGAACCCGGGCCAGGATCCGGCAGAGACAGACCAGGCGGCGGCAAAGGCCTTCGAGGAGGAAAAAATAGCCGCCATTGAGCGCGCAACGCCGGTAGGCGGGGCAGCATGGAAACAGGCGGTGAGGGATGCCGCGGCAGCATTTGAGGGGCTGACAGGGAGCCAGAAGGAGCTTGTATCCGACAGCTCCAAGAATATCCTCACGGACGCCCAGGCAATCCTTGCGGCAGTGGAAAAGATTGAAACCATCGGAACCGTCACGAACACCAGCGAATGCGGGCAGAGGATCAAGGATGCAAGGGACGCGTACGACAAACTGACAGGCGGACAGAAAGCCAAAATGCCTGAAAGCGCCACGAAAGCCCTGACAGATGCGGAAAATACTTATAAAGCGCTGACAGAGGGTGCAGGCGGCAACCAGAACAACGACCTGACAGAAGAACAGAAGAAGCAG
Organism: uncultured Lachnospiraceae bacterium; assembly: GCA_910587895.1. GTDB lineage: Bacteria > Bacillota > Clostridia > Lachnospirales > Lachnospiraceae > Petralouisia. The sequence goes on along the minus strand of CAJUOE010000119.1, from coordinate 53,325 downwards.
GTGCAGACAATCGCAAAGGAGCTGGGCGTCCCGGAAGAGACGGCGGCAAAAATCCAGGCGGCTGCAGAGGAGCTTGGAGTGCCGATGGAGACGCTCCTGCTCGGAGACGAAGCATTTACCAGCCAAAAATCAGAAAACGATATCAAGGGCTCCTTATTCTCACTGCTCCAGCTAAAGGCAGCCAAAGTCAAAACAAACAGCGTGAAGCTGACATGGAAGAAGATAAAGGGCGCAGACGGCTACCTGGTCTATGGAACCCGGTGCGGAAAGGGGAGGAAGCTAAAGCTGCTCAAGACCATCAAGAAAAACAGCACGACGGCCTACACGCAGAAGAAACTAAAGAAAGGCAAGGCATACCGGTATGTTGTGCGCGCATACAAAACCATAGACGGAAGGAGAATTACAATTGCAGCGTCCAAAAGCATCCATATCTATACAGACGGCGGCAAATTTGGAAATGCGAAATCCGTCAAGGTGAAGAAGGCGAAGGCCAGCATCAGGAAAGGAAAGAGTTTCAAGATCAGGGCCTCGGAAATAAAAGTGAAAAAGCCGCTCAGGAGGCACCGGAAACTCAGCTATGAGTCCAGCAACACAAAGGTGGCGACAGTTACAAAGAGCGGCGTAATCAAGGGCAAGGGAAAAGGGACGTGTACGGTTTACGCCTATGCACAGAACGGAGTGTATAAGAAGATTAAAGTTACTGTAAAATAATGACTGGAAAGCAGCAGGCGGAAGAGTTTCCGCCTGTTGCGCTTCCAGGATGCATAATCGGTTACTAAATGGGAAACTCGGCTTGCAATCGACCCCAATTGACCGGATGGAATGCCTAGTACAAATTGTAGTAAAAAAAGTGCGAATTGTCCTCAAAAGGCAGAAGAAAGCAATATTTTATTCTATATTATAAGGACGAAATAAAGAATACGGAGGATTGAAAGTATGGGAAACGAGGCTGAGTTTAAAAAAGCAAATAACTATTCGTTGAAATGTATGCGCGTCACAGTGATTGTATTGGTGATAGCATGGACATTAAATGTGCTGCACGTTTTTATAGTGGATCAGACCATTATGAACAACGCCCTCATTGGTGCGGTTATATTTGTGGCGCTGGGCCATGCTGTGAAATATGTACTTGGTTTTGAAAAGGCGGCGTCCAACTATATCATGATTTTTTTGCTGGTGGCTATGATTTCCTTTGCGAATATGGAACTGGCTTACCACGCAACCCTCTTTATGATTTTTCCCATGGTATGTTCTGTTGTCTATACTGAAAAAAAGTATAAAACTTTTACTTTTGTATTGACCATTGGCGGTTTCTTCCTCTCTGTGGTTGGTGGATATTACTGGGGTCTGTGTGACGCCAACGCATTAATTTTGACTACTACAACCTCAGCCAGGGAAGCAGAAACACTTTTGGCAGGCGCATTTACCATTAACACAAATATTATAAATATTATTTTGTTCTTTGTATTCCCCAGGATTATGGCGTTGGCAGCGTTTAATTCCGTATTAAATTACATCAAGAACACCCTTTTGGAAAAGACCAAAAAAGAGCAGGAAGGCATGCAGATGGCTGAACTTCTCAAAAAGTGTGAATCTGCCTCTGAGGAATTGGTTACCATGGTGGGGGATGTGGAAGAAAATCTGGAGAACTCCCGGCGCGCAAATGAGCAGATTGTTGCTTCTGCCTGCGATACATCGGCAGATTGTGACGAAAGCCGTAACCAGGTGGTGCGCATTCAGGAAAGTGTTTCGGAGATGTCTGAGGCGATTGACGGCATTTACCAAAATACCAAAGAAATGTTCCAGATATCCGAGGATGTCACCAGCCATACTTTAGGGGTTGTCAAGACGATGGATGTGGCGGTAGACTCCATGCATCAGATCAAAGAAACAGCCAACCAAACCGGTGCATCTATCAGCCAGCTAGAAAATGGAATCAATGAAATCACAGGTTTTGTAGGACAGATTTCTGCCATTTCTTCACAGACCAATCTTTTGGCTTTAAATGCGAACATTGAAGCGGCGCGGGCTGGAGAACAAGGAAAAGGCTTTGCGGTTGTGGCAAGCAATGTACAGCAGCTTGCTGAACAGTCCAAAGTGGCAAGCAGCTCCATTCAGGAGTTAGTGCCTAAGATCCTGGACAAGCTGGAAGGGGTAAAATCCATCAATGAGCAAAATCGTTTGTCTGTTGAGGCGGGAATTGACAAGATCTTAGATGCCAGGAACAAAGCCGAATCTTTGGGGAAGATGCAAAAAGGTTCCATAACCATGACCGAACAGATTGTAGAGCGCAGCGATAAGACCAGAACGCATAGTGAACAGGTGCGCGATATGGCCCTTTCCCTGGACGGGCTGGTTTCAAATTTTAAGAGCAGGGCGGATGAGATTGTAGGCGATGCCAACAATGAAGGCGAAATCACATGTCTGACCGAAGAGTCTTTTGCCAGGGTAAAAAGCATTGCGGAGGAACTGCTGGCTTTGTCTCATGCAGCCATATAACATTAATTTGATGGGGCTGTTGCTAAGTTATTATAAGATACAAATTATTCCCTCAAAAATGCAAATTTTACCGCATGGATTGTTTACATAAAAGAGTTGTGTTACAATAAATTACATAATATGGGCTGCAAGGAGAAGACATAAGGAATATGGACACAAATCAGATGATGGCAAAAAGAGGAATAAGAAATATGTATCAGATCGCACTCTGTGATGATGAATTAGCGGAACTTGACAAGCTGGAAAATATGCTGGTTCTTTATGGCATGAGGCATACGGAAGGTAATTTTTCCATCAAACGGTTTGCAGGCGCGGAACAAATGCTCCAGCAGATCAGGGAAGGCGAATACGAGCCGGATCTTTTGCTGCTGGATATTTACATGCATGGGAAGCTGGGAACGGAGGCGGCAAGGGAACTTCGGGATATGGGGATAAGCTGTGGGATTGTTTTTCTCACCTCCTCTAAGGAACACGCATTAGAGGCTTTCCGCGTAGATGCTGCCCAATATCTGGTAAAGCCGATTTCAGACGAAAAGTTATTCCCGGTGCTGGACCGTTTTTTAAAGGATATGGAGGAAAAGAAACGGTATATCCTGCTGAAAGCCAATGGGCTTAAGAAGGTAGAGCTGCATGATATTGTATATTGCGAGGCGCAGAGGAACAGCCAGAATATTATTTTGGCGGATGGAATGCGGGTCATCCAGAATATGACGATGGCAAAGCTCTATGAGAAACTTTCTGGTAACAGGGAATTTGTAAAAGTGGGGATATCTTATATTGTGAACCTGGAGCATATTAACTATTTAAATTCCAAAGAAATGCAGATGGATAATGGGGAAAAGATTTATTTGCCCAGGGGCTCTTACAAGAAACTGCAGGGGCAGTATCTTGACTATTACTGCCGGAGGGCGTAGAATACACAACCTGATGGATAAGGAGATACGGCGGATGGTAGACTATACGAATTTTACTAATGTTGGAACAATTCTTTTGGAAGGAATCATTTTTTTATCATATATGATAATCTGTGCCAGGCTGACAGAATTCCGATTTTCGAAAAAGACCTGTTTGCTTGCCATGGGAGGCATTTTATCATGTGTCGCATTGGTACAGGCGGCGCTTTTTTTATCAGGGCAGGATATGATGTTCCTGCTTACCATATTGCCGGTTACTGCTTATCTGCCGGTTGCAGCCGGGCTGTATGTTCTCTCGCAGTATCGTTTTTGGCAGATGACGGCGGTTTGGGCAGTGGGAATTCTGTCTGCATTTACGCTGAAAATTCTGGATAATATGTTCCTTATGTATTATGGAACGAATATTTATGGATGGGAGCTTGAGGCATGGGAGATAGTCATTGGACTGTCTGTGGCAGCGCTGCTTATATTCCTGGTTTTCCGGTTCCTTTATAGGACGTTTCGTATATATGTGAGAGAAAACCGGACAAACTGGCAGCCTGTTTTCTTCCCGATCTTAATGGTATTATTGTTGTTTTTTTATTTCAGAAACAGCTCTGTGCGCTTTACCGTATGGTTTTTGCTGTTTTTGACGGCTTTGTCGCTGTTCGTTGTCATTACAAAGTTTCTGGCAGCGTCGGCAGCCGTTGCCAAGATGAAAGAGACAGAAAAAGCGGTGGAATTCAGGATGCAGGTGCAGCGGCAGGAGTATGAAGAGATCTGTAAAAAAATGGAGGCGGGGAGGATTTACCGGCATGATATGCGCCACCATCTCTCGGTGCTGGAAGAACTGGCAAAGCAAGGAGAGACGGAAAGGATTCTTGGATATCTTGAAAATATGGCAGAAGGGCTTTCCCAGACAGAGAGGGAGGTCTATTGTGAAAATATTACGGTAAATGCCGTGCTGTCTTCCTGTATTGGAAGTGCGAAAGATGCGGGATGCTCTGTTTTAACAATGATTGACATTCCGCAGGAAATTCCCTATGATGATATAGATATCTGCATGGTGCTGGCAAACGCGATAGAGAATGCGGCGAATGCCTGCCGGAAAATAAAGGAAAAAGAGAAACGTTACATACGCATTTCGGTTAAAATTCACGAGCAGCAGAAGCTGATTGTTTCAGTTGAAAATTCCTGCGAAGGAGATGTTTCTTTTGACAGGGACGGATACCCAGACGTGCCTGTATTGGAAGGGCATGGAATCGGGCTGAAAAGCATCCGCGCGATTACCGATAAATATAGCGGCTTTCTCAGGTGCGAATGCAGCGGGGGAGAATTCTGCCTTCATGCGGCGCTGTTTTGCGTCCAGGCATCACCGATCTTATATAGCGGAAAACAGGATGATTTTTGGAAAAAGCTTATCTCTTCCCTTTCTGTTTTTGCGATGTTTTTTGCTATTTTGGCTGGCTGTGCATCCGTGGTGGCGCAGGCAGCTGCAAAATCCGGCAGTTTTGGAATGTCTGTGCGGATTGCAGAAAAACGGTCTATGGTTGTGGGATGGGGGGATACCGTAATTGAAGCGGAATATCCCATATTTGCAGCAGATGATGGTGGAAAGAAAAAGGGCAAGGATGCGGCAGTAAAGGAAGAATCTTTAGCAGGCAATGAGACTGCGCAAGGGAAGGGGCTGGCAGATAATGCGGCAAAAAGAGAAGCTGTTCCAGGGAATGGCAATGAGGCAGAAAGAGGGACAGTTTCGGGGAATGGCAATGAGGCAGGAGGGGAAAATCCGCAAAGCGGTGGGGATAAAAAGTCTGCCAACGCCAATGGCAGCCGGGAGCAAGAGCTGTTAAACGATAATAAAGCCATATATCATGAGATCTCCGAGAATGAAGAATTTACCATTGACAGGCCCTTGCTGGATGATTTGGCAGGAGATATGGAAGGCGGCGCCGATGGGGTTGTGGAAGAGTTAAACCATCGGATAGATGATTATATTGAGGAAATAAGAAGTAAGTTTTTATGGTATGTCTGCCGGAAATATGAGGGGTATGTTTGTGCAGACATAGATTATAAGATTCTTCGGAATGATGCTAATCTGCTTGTGGTGCAATTTGTTTCTACTATTAATGTAGGAGGTTCCGTGCAGTATTCACGCAATTTCGTATTGGATAAGAAAAATGGGAAAATTTTGGGATTAAAGGATTTGTTTTTAGAAGGCAGCGATTATTGCGGCCTTATCAGCAAAGATATTTTGTGCCAGATGAAGGAACAGATGAAGAATGGCAAGGGGGTTTATTTTGTACCGGGAGGCATCTGGCCGGATAGCGACTGTTTCAAGGAAATTGAAGGAGAGCAGGATTTTTATATTAACAGATGGAATCAGCTTGTGATTGTGTTTGAGGAATATGAGGTAGCTCCCGGCAGCATGGGGAACCCGGAATTTGTCATAGATACCGGCATCCTGAAAAACATTTTGCAGAAATCGTCTTGCCTAAAATAAAATTAAATGTTGCTTAAAATGGCAAAAGGGGTATGCTGTATATGAGGGCAGCGTGGGTTGGATGGCCAGCGGTTGGCAATCCAATAGAAATGCCTGAAAAAGGGAATCTCGTGTCGATCAAGGCTTTTGACTGGGGCGACTACAGCTATGAGGAATATCCGGCATATGCGGTTGCGGGATCCAGCGAGGACAAGAAATAGGAAAATGTAGCGGATAATCAGTTTTACTGTCGATAGGGGCAGGAACAGTGAGGCAAGGGTAATATAGAAAGTGTTCCAATAGTTTATGAAAATACTTTACGAAAGATAACACCATGCAACGCAGCTAAAGCAGTATTATGAAAGGTATTCTCAGCAAATCGTGCAGTGTCTTTGCGAGGATTCAGCGAAAGGAATTGTTGTGAAGTGTAGTAATATACGTGAGCAGCTGCTTGCCTTTCCGGAACACCATGGCATAGATGTAAGTTCTTTTCCGGTATTATGCATGGACGATTTCTGGTAAGCGGAAGAGGAGTGACATCCCTGATGGAAAACAGGATACCACAAACTTTGCAAATTAAGGGAATAAACAGGAAGACTAGGAGAAGTTAGTATGGAAGCACCATCAGCGTTAAACTTATCAGGTGAGCAAAGCGTCGCCAAGGGGGTATTAAAAAGCTATTATGAACCGGGTTTGTTTGAGGCAGAGGGAAATGTCAAAGAAAAGTTTTCAGTTATTGATACTGAGACAAATTGGAATGATGAGGTAATGTCAATTGGTGTAGTAGTTGCAGATTCAATAACCTTAAAAGAAATTGATGCTCTATATTATATCATTGACCCAGAATATAAAGTAGGGGGTATGTATGCAAATGCGCTAAGATTTGGCGAAAAAGGAGTTTGTGTTACAAGCAGAAAGCAGGCTTTAAAAGAGATTAAACAATGGTTGGAAAAATATAGCGTACAGAAACTTTTTGCATATAACGCGTGTTTTGATAAGAAACATTTGCCGGAGTATTCCGAGTATGAATGGTATGACATTATGCGATTGGCTGCATATCGTCAGTATAATAGAGCTATACCGGATTCCGCGGATTGTTATAAGACGGGCAGGTTAAAATGGGGATATGGCGTTGAAAATGTTTTGAGAATGCTTAGTGGAAACAATAGATATACTGAGACGCATAATGCTGTTTTAGATGCAAAAGATGAACTGCAAATTATGCAATTGCTGGAGCATAGAATAAGTGAATATGATATTGCACTTATATCAGATAGAAAAGCTCCGGTCAAAAGGATACGGGAAAGAGAAAATGCTGTGGAAGGAGAAATAAATAAGAAAATAATTTAGGAAGGATGAGGGATAGTTTGCCGGGGGAATTGACGGGTAGGGCACAAAGAGCGAGATTGAAATAGCCAAAAGGGAATGATACAATAGAATACAAACAGAGATTGGAGAGGAATTGTGGAAAAGATATATGAGGTAGACGAAATTCGAAAAATTATACATCCTATTTTACAGAGTTATGGAGTGAGAAGAGCCTATCTTTTTGGTTCTTATGCCCGTGGAGAAGCTGATGTAAGCAGTGACATTGATCTGCGGATAGACGGAGGGAAGATTAAGAGCATGTTTGGTTTAGGTGCCTTATATGATGACTTGACCCAGGCGCTGAAAAAGCCAGTGGATCTGGTGACGACAGAGGCTTTGTATCATAGTGCGAACCAAGTTCGGACAAAACGGTTTTGTGCTGGTATAAAAGAGGATGAGAGGCTGGTTTATGAAGAAGAAAAATATTGATATATTGGAGCATATAAGGGCTTATTGTGAAGATATAGAGGCTGCAGTTGAGAGGTTTGGAAAAGATAAAATAGTTTTTGATGTAGATAGGGATTATAGAAATTCTGTTTGCATGAGCCTTCTTCAGATTGGGGAATTATCAGGACATCTGTCAGAGGATTTTCGGGAAGAGACGAAAGGAACCATTTATTGGCCTGCGATTAAGGGGATGCGGAATTTATTTGCCCATAATTACGGTGCTTTGGATATTGATAGAGTATGGGAGACTGTAATTTCTGACATTCCACAGTTGTATAAGTTTTGTGACACGATAATCCGGCTATCCTGCACTCAGGATCAGGAAGAGGTGTAGGTGTAAAAAATAAGGAACAGATAGTGTGGAATCGTACGATGAAAGCCAGAGGGATATCCTTGGCTTTTATTTATACTACTACCTGACATTAATCTGATACCAGTAATGGGTCTGGGGTGAGATCATAGAGCACAGGGATGTTTGCAGCCAGCCAATGTAATATCAATATAGTGGATTTTGAGGCTGTAAATGAGGATGATAAGTTCTTTTCCGCAATTGAGCATGGATGATTTCTGGTCAGAGGAAGAGGAGTGACAACGGGGAGGAAGATGTACAGGTTGAGTATCAGATTGATTTTCCAGTCGAAATATCGTGATATGAAATTGTCATCCTCCCATTGATAGTCGAAACGCCGATTATGTTATGGGAATAGGAAACCGCCGGGGGAACAAAAACAATATTTTTAATTTTATAATTTCCGTAGGAAACAGGTATGTCAATGACTGTCAAGTTGCTGATACCCAGATCTTTTTTGTATTTTCCGGAGTAGCCCATGACTTTTGCGGTTTTTTTGGCTAAGTGCTCACTGCAGGAATTATAAGTATTCAACAATACGGCGTCTAACAATGTTACAGGCATTCTGGCGAGAAATTGCAAAACAAATACCCGGTTTCGCTTTAATTCTCTTGTTATTTTTTTATGAACCTGCATGGCATTTTGAGCAAACGTTTTTTGGGTATCATACTTATATTTAATATAAATACCGGAAGTAAGGTTTGACATGGCTTCGTTTTTCTCCTGCCGTATGCTGACGGGTATTCCTGCCTTACACAGGCTTTGATACTTTTGCAGAAACATCGTCACAATATAGCTGTTGACGGAACATCCAATTCGTTTTGCATCTTCAATTATTTTCTGTGTTTCTTCCACAGACAAAGTTTTATATTGTATGTCGGATGAAATCGTTTCCCAATATTTATTGTGTAAATCATAGTAATCCTGCCACACAAAATAACGGTTATTCCATTTATAATTACAATAACGGGCATATAAGTTCGCCGCTACAGACAGCCCTTTTTGCGGCAGATTTCTTTCAAGCAATGTAAGGGGTTTGTAGGTGAGCGGAATATCGGATAAGGCATTCATGATATCCTTGACAAAATAGATTATGGATTTTCCATCGCCCACTAAATGATGCGCCATAATTAAAATCTGTGTTTGGTTCGCTGAGGGTATGACAAAAACCCTGACTAATTCCCCTTTGTCAATCGCAAAGGTAATTTTTTCATTTTGATTCACGAGATCTATCCAGTTTGTATTTTCATTACAGATCTCTGTTTTACAGCATGATACAGGCATTTTCTTATAATACGCCAGGCCGTTTTTTAACACGATTTTTGACATGGTGGCCTCGTTTGCCTCAAATGCCTGTTTTACAGCGGCAGACAGCTTTTGCGGACATACTTTACCTGTTATTTCAACACACATCGTAATATAGACGTTAGGTTCAAATAAATTCGAGCGTTCTGTTACAATTTCATTCATGTTCCAACTTCCTTTACGTTTCATCTTTTAATAAAATACGTGCCAGGTCTTCCTCAGAAATTAGTTCGTATTTCGTTGTGAATAACTTTTTAAGGGAATAAAGGTAAACGACACCCCAGAAATAATCGGCTAATTTCATGGGTACACCGTCCACAACGCTTCCTTCTTTTTGCCCCTGAATAATGATTTTTTCTGTAAGTTGATACAATTCTGACTGATAGATCGTTTCCTCAGAAACAAATTCCTTTTTTTCAAACGTCATCTGCGTATTCAATGCGACTTTGGCTGCATAATTTTCATCCTGCATAAGATTGGCCATTATGCTTTTGGAGAGTTCGCGTATCTTTTTTTGGGCTGATACAGGCAAATGTACAAGAATCTTCAAATTTTTAATATCCTCGCTGTAATTCGTCAAAGTATATATTTCGTTGAATAATTCTTCTTTTGACTTGAAATATATATACAGGGTTCCTTGCCCGATACCGATATGTTTTGCTAAATCACTTATCTTTGTGCCGGCGAAACCATTCCTGGCAAAATAGAGCATGGAGTCATGCAATATTTTTGAACGGGTTTCTTCCCGAATTTCCTGGCATCTTTCTGGAGACTTCGGCATTTTAGCCCCCCTTTTTTTGAATGAATATTTGTTCATTGATATTGTAATAGAAAAAATATAGTTTGTCAATCTCTCCTTCGGGATAAAAAAATTTATAAAAAATTTTATTTTTTTATGCCATACATTTTAAGATGTGGTATAATATCGACAGATATTATACGCGCCGAAGTGCGCATAGGTAACCATTTAACAGATCATTCGACGTACTGAGCAACATCTGAGAGGACAGAAAGGTTATGAAGGTAAATATCCGTAAAATCAGCGAAGATACCGGGTTTTCCATGTCTACGGTATCCAATGCGCTGAACCGCAAAAAAGGGGTAAATAAAGAAACGGCAGAAAAGATTCTCAAAACGGCCCAGAAACTTGGCTATCGCATGGAGGAGGACATTACCAAAATACGATTTGTGATATTTCGCAGAGATGGGTTGATTATTGATGAAAGCTTCTTCCATCCGGCCGTCATCGAGGGGGTAGAGCACCAGGCGAAGCTGATGGGATATGAGATGGTATTTTCTTATGTGGACATCAATGATGCGGATTACCGGGAACAGCTTGCCGACATCCTTGCCGATATGCAGAGCGCGGTCATTCTTTTGGGAACAGAGATGCTCGAAGAAGATTACGAGCCCTATGCCAGAGCCGGAAACCGTATTGTATTGCTGGACGGGCGCAGTGAGAAATATGCGTTCGACAGCGTGCTGATTAACGATACGGAGGCTGCCGCAGAAGCCGTGGAATACCTGGTTCAAAAGGGGCATACAAGAATCGGTTATTTGCAGGGGGAATCCCGCATACAGGCGTTTCGTTCCCGTGAAAAGGGCTATTACCAGGTGATGAACCAGCATGGTTATGCGGTCAGGCCGGAATACATTGCCACGCTTGGAACCAGAATTGAGACCGCCTATCAGAAGATGAAGGAATATCTCAGCCGGACAAAAGAGGTGCCAACGGCATTTTTTGCGGATAACGACGTGATTGCCATCGGCAGCATGCAGGCGATGAAAGAATGCGGCTACCGGATACCGCAGGACATTTCTGTTATTGGTTTTGATGACATTGCTTATGGAATCGTCTCGGATCCGCCGCTGTCTACCGTTCATGTGTATAAGCAGGAGCTGGGCGCAAGGGCGGTTCGGGAATTGTTGTCTGCGGATAACAAAAACAGTGAGGCAAAGGTAAAGATCCAGGTTTGTGCGGAATTTATAGAACGCGGAAGCGTAAGGGAAATGACAAATGAGCCCTGACAGGGGCGTAAATTGCAGCGCGATATAGGACTAATGTATGAAAAAGAATACAGAGGTTCTATTTTTTTGCCTGAAATTCCCTGTGGATTTTTGGAAATAAAATAATTTAAATAAAATTTTATAAAAATATTTATATAGATATTTTTACTAAAAAGACGGATAAATTGCAAAAAATGTAAAAAACTATTGTGATAATAAACAAAAATAGAGGTATAAAACTATATATAATATACGAAATGAAGGGAAAAACAAAATATTTTGTAAAAATATATTGAAAAGTTTATATAAATGTTTATAATACAAAGTACAAAGAATCGTAAAGGAGATGAAAAGCTATGGGAAAAATCGGGGTAGTCGGAAGTATCAATATGGATATGACGGTAAAGGCAGAACGGATTCCGCTCAAAGGTGAAACGGTGAAGGGTGGAGAGCTTTTGTACATTCCGGGAGGAAAAGGTGCGAATCAGGCCGTCGCCATGGCAAAGCTTGGAGCGAAAGTCGAGATGTTTGGATGCGTGGGGAACGATGAGGCTGGAGCGAGCCTTGTAAAAAACCTGCGGGAGATGGGCGTTGAGACAAAATGCATCCGTACAGTGGAAGGGACGCCGACCGGACTGGCAATGATTACAGTTGGGGACAATGACAATACAATCGTCGTTGTTGCGGGAACCAACGACTGTGTTGACATCGACTATGTGAATGAGGTGAAAAAATCCCTTCTGGAATGTGAGATTGTCCTGCTGCAACATGAAATACCACAGGAAACCGTAGAGTATGTGATTGAGCTGTGTGCCGAAAATGATGTGGAAGTTGTCTTAAATCCGGGACCGGCAAGACCGGTAAAGCAGGAGATTCTGGAGAAGGTGACGTATCTTACGCCGAATGAACACGAAGCTGTCATCCTGTTTGGTGAGGACATTTCTTTTGAAGAGATGATGAGAAAATATCCGGAAAAACTGGTAATCACACAGGGCTCACGGGGCGTCAGCACATGCCTCAGGAGTGGAGAGGTGATACTGGTGCCTGCGAGAAAGGCAAATGTTGTAGATACCACCGGAGCCGGGGATACGTTAAACGGGGCGTTTACGGTAGCGGTTATGGAAGGAATGGATATTGCAAAAGCTCTGGCATTTGCCAACACAGCGGCTGGACTGTCCACAGAAAAATTTGGAGCACAGGGTGGAATGCCATCCCGCGCTGAAGTGAAAAAAGCAATGGAGGGGTAGAATCATGAAAAGGAACGGTATTTTAAATGCGGATATTTCAAGAGTGTTGTCCTATATGGGACATACGGACACGCTGGCAGTAGGAGATTGCGGCCTTCCCATCCCGGAGCAGACGGAGCGCATTGACCTTTCGCTTAAACTGGGGGTTCCGTCTTTTATGGATGTGTTGAGGGAAATTGCAAAAGAGATGAAGATAGAAAAGATTGTGCTTGCAGAGGAAATTCGGGAAAACAATTCGCAGGTACTGGAAGAAATTCTGGCGCTTTTCCACGAAATGGATACGGAATGTGCAGTTGAATATGTGTCCCATGAAGAACTGAAAGCACGGACGAAAACTTGTAAGGCGGTAATCCGGACGGGGGAGACGACGCCATATGCAAACATTATCCTGCAATCCGCGTGCCTGTTCTGAACGCTTTTCGGAGATTCCGGAAAATTATCAAATAGTAAAAGGAGGAAGCAAGATGCAGATTGAGATGAAGGGAATCGACAAATCCTTCGGAACGAATCAGGTGTTGAAGGATGCCGGTTTTGTTCTCGGACATGGGGAAGTCCATGCGCTCATGGGCGAGAACGGAGCTGGAAAAAGTACCCTGATGAAGATTTTGACGGGTGTCTACACCAAAGACGGGGGCACGGTTATTGTAGACGGACAGGAAGTGAATTACAAAAATCCTCAGGAAGCGGAAAAGGCAGGGATTGTGTTTATCCACCAGGAGCTGAATGTATTGTTTGACCTGACGGTGGAAGAGAACCTGTTTATGGGCAAGGAGATTAAGAGCCGCTTTGGATTCTGCGACCAGAAAGCCATGCGCAAAAAAGCCGGGGAAGCGCTGGAGAGGCTGGGCGTCCATATCAACCCGGGAGAGGTCATGTCGAACCTGTCGGTGGGGCAGCAGCAGATGGTCGAAATCTGCAAGGCGCTGATGGTAGATGCGAAAGTCATCATTATGGACGAACCTACGGCTGCATTGACGCAGAGCGAGACGGTAGTGCTCTTTGAGGTCATCCAGTCGCTGCGTAAATCCGGAGTTTCCATTGTCTATATTTCCCATCGTATGGAAGAAATTTTTGAACTGTGCGACAGAATCAGTGTACTGCGTGACGGTACATATGTGGGAACCAGAAACATTCCGGAGACGAATATGAATGAAATCGTCAAGCTGATGATTGGGCGTGAAATCGGAGAACGCTATCCGCAGCGGAACTGTAAGGTTGGGGATACGGTGCTCAAAGTGAGCGGCCTGACCAAAAAGGGCGTATTTCAGAATGTGGCGTTTGAAGTGAAAGCCGGAGAAGTCCTGGGCGTATCAGGACTGATGGGCGCGGGAAGAACGGAGATCATGCAGGCTGTTTTCGGCAACCTGCCGTATGAATCCGGTAAAATTGAGATTAACGGCAAAGAGGTGCAGATCAAGTCTCCCATCCAGGCAATGAAAAACGGCATCGGTTTCATTACGGAAGACCGGAAAGTGGAAGGGCTGATGCTGGAAGAGAGTATTGAGAAAAATATTGCGCTTGCCAACCTGCCGATCATTTCCAGAAATTATGTTCTGGATCGTAAGAAAGAGAGGAACCTGGTCAAAAAGGGCATTGAGGAACTGCATATCCGCTGTTTCGGCCCCTCTCATGAGTGTAGTAACTTAAGCGGCGGCAATCAGCAGAAGGTGGTATTTGCGAAATGGGTATACACGGAGCCTAAAATCCTCATACTGGATGAGCCGACCAGGGGCGTGGATATCGGCGCAAAAAAGGAAATTTATAATATTATCAATGACCTGGCAGCGAAAGGGGTAGCCATTATCATGGTATCCTCTGAATTGCCTGAGGTGCTCGGCATGAGCGACCGGGTGATGGTTGTGCGTGAGGGCGTTGTCCGGGGAATTATTTACAAAGAGGAAGCCAATCAGGAAAATATCATGACATTAGCGACAGGAGGTATGATTTAATGGAAGCAAACAAGAAAAAAATTACAGACCATATACAGGATTTGGGCGCCCTTATCGCGCTGCTGCTGTTGGTGATTGGAATCAGTATCATAAGTCCTGAGTTCAGGACAGGAAGCAACTTTTTATCCCTGCTGCGTCAGTCGTCCATCAATGGACTGATTGCATTTGGCATGACCTGCGTAATCCTTACGGACGCCATCGACTTGTCCGTGGGTTCCGTCCTGGCGCTTAGTACGGTGCTCTGCGCAGGAATGATTTCAGCCGGCGTCCCTGCCGGTGCGGCAATGCTTTTGGCGCTTTTGATTGGAACCGCGCTGGGGGCTGTCAGCGGGCTATTGGTGACCAAAGGAAGGTTACAGGCTTTTATTGCAACTTTGATTACCATGACCGTATACCGCGGCGCGACCATGATATTTACCGGCGGAAAGCCGATTTCCAACCTTGGAGACAGCTTTGTGCTCAAGCTGGTGGGAAGGGGAAATCTTTTCCGGATTCCGATTCCGGTGATTCTGCTGGTGGTGATTTTTATCGGATTCTATTTTCTGTTGAATAAGACTACCTTTGGACGGGCAGTCTATGCAACCGGAAGCAATGCAAAGTGCGCGAAACTTGCAGGTATCAATATTAACAGGACGAAGATCATCGTATATGCGATTTCCGGATTTATGTCCGCGTTGGCTGGCCTTATCCTCCTGTCCAGGCTTGGTTCTGCACAGCCCACGCTTGGATCCGGCTACGAGCTTGACGCCATTGCAGCCGTAGCCCTTGGCGGAACAAGCATGAGCGGCGGCCGGGGAAAAATATATGGAACGTTAATCGGCGTATTGATTATTGCGGTATTGAACAATGGACTTAACATCCTGGGCGTGTCTTCCTATTACCAGGACGTGATCAAAGGCCTTGTGATCCTGATTGCCGTATTATCAGACCGGAAGAGATAATATACATGGCAACTCGGGGCAAACAGAAAGGAGAAAGAAGATGATGAAAAAAATAACAGGTATGTTTTTGATATTATGTATGGCGTTCGGCCTGGCAGGATGCAACGCGATTACAATTGACGGCGAGGGGGAGGCTATGGAAAGCGCTGGAAACGGATCGATTGGGCTTTCGGTATCCACGCTGAACAATCCGTTTTTCGTGTCTCTTGCAGAAGGCGCAAAGGCAGCGGCTGATGAAAAAGGCGTAAGCCTGGCGATTGCAGACGCCGGGGATGACAGTGCAAAACAGCAGAATGACATTGAGGACTTAATTTCCAAAAATGTCAGCGTACTGATTGTAAATCCGGTGGATTCCGACGCGGTGGCTCCTGCGGTGCAGAATGCAATTTCTCAGGGCATCAAGGTGATTTCCGTTGACCGTGTGGTAAACGGCGTTGACGTACACTGCCAGATTGCATCGGATAATGTGGCTGGTGCAAGAATGGCGACGGAATATCTGATGGAGCAGATTGGCGAGGGCGCAAAGGTAGCGGAACTTCAGGGAGTTCCCGGCGCATCCGCAACGATTGACCGCGGAGCCGGTTTCCATGAGGCGGCAGACGAGACGCTTAATGTGGTAGCCAGCCAGAGCGCGAATTTCGACCGTGCGGAGGGCATGGCGGTTATGGAGAACGTGCTCCAGTCCGACGGATCTATCCAGGGCGTGTTTGCCCATAATGACGAGATGGCGTTGGGTGCGCTGCAGGCGATTGCTGCAACCGGAAAGGATATTAAGGTCGTAGGATTTGACGCTACGGATGATGCGGTAAATGAGGTACAGTCTGGAAGGATGCTGGCTACAGTTGCGCAGAAACCGGAATTGATGGGTGAAACAGCAATCCTGACAGCCATCCGCCTGATTGCCGGCGAAGAGGTGGAGAAGTCCCTGCCGGTGGAAGTGGAGCTGATTACAAAGTAATAGTGGAAAGTTATGCAATGAAGTAATTACAGCGGGCGTCGCAGGCAGTCTGGAAAATGACTGTGCGGCGCCCCTTTTTTCGGAATGGAAAAAAATTAACAGGATTCGTTATCGTAATACTTATCCCATTTAAAATTTTGAATGGCAATTTTCGTATTGACGGTATGGTTCCACTGCACAGAAAATCCGGCTGCCTGTAGTTCTTCGACTATGATTTGGCCAATGTCTTCTGCGGTTGGCGTTTCAAAATAATTGCCAAAAGACAGATAAAGCGATGCGTTTTCGTCATGTAAGATATGTCCTAAATCCTGCGCGGTATAAAAACAGCAGCCAATTATGGTATCTCCGTGGTTATGTTTTATGGAAGCGATTTCATTACAATCGTCGAAACCGTCCGACTGTGTATATCCGGCATAGTGCAAAGCAACAATGTCCCGTTGCCCCAGATTATGAAAAACGGCATCTAATTTAAGGTAATTTTCCTGATTCCCGTTATTTTGATATTTGTCACGGAATGATTTAATAATTTCAGGAAATTCATCTTCGGATATAGCCTCGCTGTCATCAGGGTAATCTTCTTCGATGTATTCCAGGCATTCTTCTGTGATTTCATCGTCGGATAAAAAACCTGCCTTGATATTTTCAATTATCATTTCCTCCAGTTCATCAGCAAGGCATTCATCTATTTTATGTTTCCAATTCATAAAATTCCTCCATGCGTAGCTATTTGGTTTGTCGTAAGGATATTGTAGCATAATCAACCGGACTTGTCAGTAAAAATATGGTTGACAGATGTTTCCGTGCATCTTACAATTTTTATAAATGAATCAGGAGGATTAGCATGATTAATTTACAGGATCGCAGCTATTGCCCGGCATTGGGTGAGATAGAAGAATATGTGGGCAATCCCATATTTCATCAATTTTGTTCCGAGATAAAGGAAACGTATCATTTAAAAGAAAAAATAGAATTCAGTTCCTGCAGTTGGGAAAAAGGATGGAATATAAAATTTAAAAAGTCTGGAAAATCCCTGTGTGTTGTCTATCCCAGAGAGGGTTATTTTACAGTTTTGGTTGTGGTCGGCAGAAAAGAAAAGGATTCTGTAGACGCTGTGATAACGGAATGTTCCGTCGAATTGCAGCAGATTTACGGTCAGACAAAAGAAGGAAACGGGCAAAAATGGCTGATGATTGATTTGGAAGAATCAGGCGCGACATATCGTGACGTCATGCGTCTGGTTGAAATCCGGCAGAGGGCGTAAGCGGTGAGGAGGAAAGGATAGTTGTAATGCTGCGTCATGTTGGCGGAGGAACGTTGAGGATGAAGAACCAAGGATAACATTTTAAAGAGGCAAATAATTAAAAAGGAGAAAAGCATTATGGCAGAAATTACGATTGTAAAAGGGGAAGAATTTAAGATTGCTGTGAGGGGAGAAATTACTAAGAAAGATCTTTTTATTGAACAATATAAACGTGCGGCAGAAACGTTGGATAAAATTGTTGGATCTTCAGTAAAAGGTAAAGATAAAGAGAATGAGAAAGAGAACTCCTGGGAATCGCAGGATTTTGAGAATAATATCATTGCATTCTGCGGAGAACGTGGAGAGGGAAAAAGCAGTGTTATGATGAGTTTTGTAAATGCTGTATACAAGAATCGGAACAATGAAATTTTTTCAAATTGTAAAAATATCAGTGGTACATACTTTGCAGAACCGATTTTGATAGATCCATCGCTGTTTGATGACATCCATAATATATTAGATATCGTGCTGGCTAAGATTTTCAGGAATTTCTATGATTGCTATAATCGTGATAACCAATGTGCGGATGAGCAGACAAGGGAGAAGCTGCTTGACCGTTTTCAAAGGGTATACCGCTATGTGTCCTTAATCAATAACCAAAAGCAGATGTTAGACGATGAGTTTGATTATGAAGGAAATATCAGCAAACTTACGAAACTGGGGGAGAGTACGAAACTGAAAGAGGAATTGGTAGATTTAATAAAGGATTATCTGCAATTTATGAATAAATCTCAAGGGAAACAGCAGTTGATAATTGCGATTGACGATTTGGATTTATGCAGTGCCAATGCGTATAAGATGGCAGAACAGATCCGAAAATACTTAATCATTCCCAATGTATGCATCGTAATCAGTGTTAAAATAGATCAGTTAGAATTATGTGTCCGGGAAAAGAAACTGGAAGAATTTAAGATGTTATATAAGAACAGGGATGCAGAGATATATGCCATGCTAAACAAAGAAGTCCAGATAATGGCAGAACGCTATGTATCAAAATTGATTCCGAGACAAAGACGCATTTATCTTCCAAAAGTGCAAAGATTTGAGGATGTGCGGATTATTTATAAGGAAAAGGATAGTAACGATTATATCATGGATTCCTGGAATATTAGGGGAGCTGAAGAAAAGGAAAATTCAGGCGAAAAGGCAGAGTTAAACAGGGAGGATTCAAACAGGGCAGGTTGTCGGAATCGGAGCTTTGCATTTTCTATGCTGGATTTGATTTATGAGAGGACTGGTATGCGTTTTTGGCCGGAGGAAGACGGGAGCAGTTATTTATTGCCAAATAATCTGCGCGATATGATTAGCTGGATTTTGATGCTTTCTGAGATGAAGAAACCCAATGATGCTGCAGGTGAGAAGAGGGATAACATATATTTGGAAAATATCGAAAAGCTGGAAAATTATTTTGTGGGGGAATGGGCAGGAGATAGCTTAAAGTCATATGCTGGAATGACATTGCAGGAAATTGGCAGCATGGATGACTTTCATTTGCATATGGTGGTTCAGAGAACAATGAATAAGATATATAGGGAATTATATCCTGCGTATATATCTCCGTATCCCGGTTATCAGATAGAAAGACCGGATACATTTTTTCAGGTAATGGGATATTTTGAGATGATTAACAAGAATGAGGTAAGTATAGGAAAAGAGGCTTATATTTACAGGCTCCGTGCATTATTTACGATAAGGATTCACAAGTTGCTGAGAAACCATCAATATCATGAATTGACGGGATTTTTGAATGGATATATATGGGGTCCTGCATTTTTCGGTTTGATTCCAGCGGACTTAGAAACAAATACCGATCGCTCGCGATTTTCCGTAAAAACAGTTGATAGTTTTGATATGATTTTAAGAGGAATCAGCAATATAGAAGGCGCAAGGCTATTTACTTTGACGAGAGGAAGATATTATGCGACGCATATTGCAAGGACAGATGAGAGGAACAGTTATTTAAATGCATGGATCGTTTTGGGGTTGTTCTCTAACATAGCTTATAATAATAATAATGGCATGTACACGCTTTCTTTTAATGGGAAAATTATTTCCGATAATAATGTGATATGGGATAATATTCAGATTAGTATTGAAAATTATCTGGTTGCGCTTTGTGATCTAGATATGCTATATGACAAAATAAATCTACAGCAACTGGGAGTAGAAAGAGAGGAATATAAGAAAGTTATAAATGTTCTACAGGAAAAGAATCAGGACAGTATTCAATATGCACAGACAATCGTTGCCAATATGGATTTATTGATTGGATTAAGGGAGTTTTGTTTTAAATATCGTGACTACAGATACGGTACGTCAGGTGGAGAAGATAGAACTGGAAAACTGGTATTAAGGTTTTGGGAAAATATAGAAAGATATATGAAACAATATGGCATAGAGATTGAGGCGGAAAAGCTAAACAGATTTGTTCTGGGGGATAATCAAGTAATTCATGTTTCACAGCTTTATGCGGCACTGTTTGCCTTGAGCACGCAGAATGTTGGTTTGCAAGAGCAGTTAGGGAAAGAACAGGAACAGGCGGATTTGATGGAAAAATTCAGGAAAAGGATTACAGATATTCCTAAAAGGTGGAGCCATGAGGAAATTAAGGCTTCTTCTTATCTGAGAACCCAAACCGTTGGAAATGCCAGAATCAATTTGGAAAAGCTTGCATTGGGCATCCAGCGTTATCTGGGAGAAAACAAGAAACCGCCGGAATTTTTGGATGTAGAAGGATTATGTGAATTATACGGCAATGTTATAAAAATGTGTTTCGAAGATGAAAATGAAAAACTTAACCTGGATATGTATAATGAATATAAACGGCTGGTAAAGGTACAGGATGAGATGATGGCGGGGGCGGAGTAGCATAATATGGATATAGAACGAAAGAATCTGGAGATATTGTTGATAAAAATTCCATATGGAAAGATTGAAGAGCAGTACCAGGGCAGGGGAGCAAAGCATAATTACAGGTATGTGAACGAAGAGCTGTATATGCAGTATGCCAAAAGTGTGTTTCCTTATAATTCTGCCAATGAACAGAACAATAATTATCGAAAAATCCTTCAGGATTTGCAGGATAATCCAGAAGGTTTACCCAATGTATTCTGGTTTATCATGGAGATAGCTGAAAAAATGCTTGTCTATGATGGGAATGAAATGATGTGTAAATTTGATGAAATGCTGCGTTGGAGGGAGATTTCATTTCAGTTGGGGCAGGATTTTTTCACCTGTGCCTTTTTGGCGGCACATGATATAAAAAGGGGGTGCCATTCTAAAAATTTTTCCTGGCTGCCGATTATTCGCAGTGACGACAGCCGTCTGCATAATATTTTGAAACGTGGGATGGCAGAAAACCATTTTCATCTGGCTGGTTCCACAAAAGTTTTCGAATTAAATTGGGTGTGCCTGATGAACCTCATAGATGGAAGAATCCATGATTTTAAAAAACTTCCCAGTGCGCTGCAGATTCATCATACAGACAGGATCCGGAGTGAAGGGAAAGGCGAGAGTTTCTATGCTGAGTGCCAGAGGGCAGCTTTTTACAGGGTATATCTTTTTTCCGTCCTAAAAGACAATGATATGCTGGTTAAGAAGGCGGAAGGTATTATGGGAAAAGCGGATAGAGGCAGGCCAATGGAAGGGCTTGTGGCGGAAATTCAGGATATGATTGTGCTGGCAAAACATATTTATGGGGCAAAGATAGAGGGAAGATATATTTTAGATTATGCGTTTGAAAAGAGTATGGTAGACAGTAACGATAGGGAATGTTACCTTTTGGTGGGAGAACGCAGTTTCCTGTATGAATGTTATAAAGCATGCGTATCAGAAATATTTAAGGAGCGGCAGAAAAATATATTTTACAGGTATCTGTCCATTCGTACGCATTTTCGGGGGGAATTGATCCAGATAAACAGGCAGGTGGGGTTTGCAAATTTCAGTGATTATCAGGATAGAAAGGAAATTTTTATTGAGGGGCAAACAGAGTATGAAAACGAATTATTCAGGCTGGCTCTGAATGAAACTATGCGTAAGCAAAATATTGTTTCTCTGGAAGCACGGATATGCCCCAAAAAGAGTTCAGAAAAATTGTGCGAAGCGATTAGGAGAAGTGAGAAAATTGTTGGAGATAAAAAAAGAAATAATGTAGCAGATGATGGCAGGTTTCACAAGGCAAAGGGCAATATTGACGTTCGGGTTGATGAACAGGAGCACAAAGTTACTTATGTCTTGCATTTTCCTAAAATGAAAGATAAGGATTTTAGTGATGGAACTCCAAGAAACCAGAATGTGCGGGCGGCTACCTTAAAGGAAACGAAAAGTATTGTGGCATTACTGGAAAAGGAAACAAAGGTGAATGAAAAAATCCGTGGCATTGATGCCTGCTCTAATGAAATTTATTGCAGGCCAGAAGTATTCGCGCAGGCTTTTCGGTATTTGTTGGATTTCGAATTTACATATGCAAGAAATATATGTGCCAGCAAGGAAAAATATGAACGCAAGGGAAGGCTGCACGCAACTTATCATGCGGGAGAGGATTTTCTGGATATTGCAGATGGCTTGCGGGCAATAGATGAGGCAATTTTGTTTTGTGGACTGAAAAGGGGCAGCAGGCTTGGACATGCACTGGCATTGGGAATTGAACCATATAAATATTATAAGTATAAAGGATATAAAATCGTAATCCCCAAACAGGTTTTGCTGGACGATATCGCGTGGGTTCTGCAAAAAGCTGATGAAATGGGATGTATGATAGAAGGCAGCCTGAAATCCGAACTCCGGGGACGATATTATAGTTTGTACGAGGAGATTTATGGGGGCAATGTAAGAGGTCTGGTGAAAGCATCCGTAGCGGATTACTATCAGAGCTGGAAACTCAGGGGTGATAATCCAACTATATATCGTCTGGATGGGGAAAGTTTTTTGGGGAGAATGAAAAGAACTGCCCTCCAGAGATTTGACAGGTATGAGAGGAACCATAAGGTCAGCGATAGCATCCGCAAGACAGAATGTTATAGGAATCTGTATTTTGCGTATCATTATAATGAAAAAGTAAGGAAAACAGGAGATGAGGAGACGGAGTTCAAAGCGGATGAAAGATATGCGGAACTTATTTGCCAATTGCAGGATAAAATGATTCGGAAACTTGTGTGGGAAGGAATTGGAATAGAGACGAATCCATCCTCAAATTATCTGATCGGTACAATACAGAAATACGAAGAGCATCCGATTCTTCGCTTTAATTCCCGGAAACTAAAGGATACACAACGCAATGCCTGCCTGAGCGTTTCAATTAACACAGACGATCAGGGGGTGTTTGACACGATGCTTGAAAATGAATATGCTCTGATGGCGTTGGCATTGAAAAAAGCCAAGGATGACAAACATCAGTCATTATATGATATCGAGGATATTTATGAATGGATTGATTATGTAAGGAAAATGGGTCTGGAACAGGTTTTTGAATAAAATTCGTCATCAGGCGGATATTTTGTGAAATAGAAACAATGAATACAAAGTAAAGGAGTAAACAACAATGGCAATAACAGCAGCATACATGGTTCCCCATCCGCCGCTTATCATTCCGGATGTCGGAAATGGGCAGGAGAGGACCATTCAGAAAACAATAGACTCTTATCATGAAACCGCCCAAAGAATCGCCCTGCAAAAGCCGGAAACGATTATTCTGATTTCCCCGCACCAGACGATGTATGCAGATTATTTTCACATTTCTCCGGGAACGGAAGCCAGCGGTGATTTCGGGCAATTTCGGGCGCCTCATGTAGGTGTGAGGGTTTCGTATGACAGCCAATTTGTGGAAAAGCTCTGCCGTCTGGCAGAGGAAAGGAAGCTGCCCGCCGGCGTTCTTGGCCAGCGGGAAAAGACATTGGATCATGGCACGATGGTTCCGCTTTATTTTGTCAATCAATACTGGCAGGATTATCAGCTTGTGAGAATCGGGCTTTCCGGATGTGGGCTTACCGCGCATTACGAGCTTGGGCAGATTATTCAGGAGGCTGCAAATCTTCTCGACCGGAAAACCGTAGTGATTGCCAGCGGGGACTTATCCCACAGGCTGAAAGACGATGGACCTTACGGTTACCGTGAGGAAGGCCCGCAATATGACAGGCGGATTATGGAGGTTATGGAAAGCGGGGAATTTGACGGATTGTTTGAGTTTTCGGAGGATTTCTGTGAGAAAGCAGGGGAATGCGGGCATCGTTCTTTCACCATCATGGCAGGCGCGCTCGACAGAATGGAGGTGGAGGCAGAACGCCTTTCCTATGAGGGGCCTTTCGGCGTAGGGTATGGAATTTGCTGCTATCGCGTATGCAAAAAGGATGGGACGCGCAATTTCAGGGAGCGTTACGAAGAGAGGCAGCGCAGCCTGCTTGCAGCCAGACGGGAGCAGGAAGATGCTTATGTCCGGCTTGCCCGTAATACGATTGAAGAGTATGTCCGTACAGGAAACGTGATAGGCATTCCGAAAAGTCTTCCGCAGGAAATGTACCATCAGAAAGCAGGCGTATTTGTCTCCATCAAAAAAGAAGGAAATTTGCGGGGCTGTATCGGAACGCTTTCAGCATCCTGTCCCTCCGTTGCCGAGGAGATTATCTTTAATGCCATCAGCGCCTCCACAAACGATCCAAGATTTTCACCCATTGAGCCGGCAGAGCTTGACCGATTGACGATTAGCGTGGACGTGCTGGGCGAAATGGAGAAAATAGACTCTCCGGATATGCTCGATGTTAAGAAATATGGCGTGGTCGTTACGAAAGGGCGCAAAAGGGGCTTGCTGCTGCCGAACTTAGACGGGATAGAATCCGTGGAGGAGCAGATCGCCATTGCCAGGCAAAAGGCGGGAATCCATGATTGGGAAACGGTTTCCCTGGAACGCTTTGAGGTAATCCGCCATTATTGATTATCTGGGGGCTTTATGTACAAACGCCCCCTGGAAAAGGAGAAATTATGGAAACAATCTGCCAGACCTGTATGCATCAATGCCGCCTGAAACCGGGGCAGAAAGGACTTTGCCGTGCAAGGGTCAACGATAATGGACGTATCCGCTGTGAAAACTATGGGCGCATTACTTCCCTTGCGCTTGATCCCATCGAAAAAAAGCCCCTGCGCATGTTTTATCCTGGAAACATGATTTTATCCGCAGGAAGTTACGGATGCAATTTAAAGTGTTCGTTTTGCCAGAATCATGAGATCTCTATGAATGATTTTTCTGCTGCGGAAACGGTTTATCTGTCGCCGGAAGAGCTCAGGGGCAAAGCGTTGGCTTATAAGAATGCAGGAAATATTGGAGTGGCGTTTACTTACAACGAGCCCCTCGTGGGCTGGGAATATGTGCGTGATACGGCAAAACTGGTGAGGGATGCCGGTATGAAAAATGTGCTTGTCACAAACGGAACGGCGTCAATGCAGGTATTGGAGCAGATTCTGCCATTCATAGACGCCATGAATATTGATTTAAAAGGATTCCGGGAAGAATATTATCAAAAGCTGGGTGGAAGCCTTGCTGTGGTAAAAGAATTTATCGCTCGTGCATCTATGCACTGCCATGTGGAACTGATGACACTCATTGTTCCGGGTGAAAATGACAGCGTGGAGGAAATGCAAGAGGAAGCCGCGTGGATTGCGTCGGTTTCTCAGATGCCGCTCCATGTGACGAGGTTTTTCCCGCGATATCACATGATGGATCGCGATGCGACAGAGACGGCGCAGGTATACCGCCTTGCCGAAACCGCCGGGAAATATCTGAAATATGTTTTTACGGGAAATTGCTGAGGGTTTCTGGAAAAGGGATTTTAAGCTATAAATTTGATTTAAAAAAGGAAAACCCAAAAGGAACTGCTCTTGTGCGCGCATGGTTTTCTGTGATATAATTTGACCTAAGGAGGGACCATATGGCATGAGGGGGGACCCACGAAGTGGGGAGAGCCCTGATGCCGCCTATCGTTTCCAAAGAAGTAAATTGAAGTGGGAGGATGCCTTAGGTCTATTGGAACAATCAATGAAAGAAAGGAAGGAAGGAAAGTTTATGAAGACATTTTGGAAAAAAGCGAATTCATTGCTGCTTGCTGCCGCTATGGCGGTAACCTTACTGCCGGCGCAGACACTTACTGCCGCAGGGACTGGTGATGCTGTGATTGCAACGGGGAAGGAATACACGGTGATACAGGGCAACGCGCCGGTTCTTCCTGAGAAGGTGAACATAACGGATGGCGCAGCGGCGACAGCGGTTCAATGGGATGAATGGGATGAGGATGCTGCTCCCGGAGAACATACCCTGACGGGAACGGCAGGAGAGAAACAGGTTTCCGTTATCGTCAATGTGCTTCCATGCGATGAAGTCGTGGCGGATGCGGTTGCAACGGGGACTGACAATAATGATGAAAGCGCCATCCATCCTTTGAAAGGGTACAGGGGCAAGTTCGTGGCAGAGTATGATATTGTACCGGATTCCGTAAAATCCACCCATGACAGGGCCGTTATCTACCTTCCGGAAAAAACAAGCGGAGGAGAGGCTTTTAATTCCGGAAACTGCTGGGATTCCGGGGCAAGGCTCCAGTTTAAACACGGTTATCAGAATGTGACTTATTTCCAGACACAGATAGGCGATGGGCAGGTGGTAGACAATGCGAGATACTATCCCACAAACGATGAGATAAATGCTGCTATAGATGCTGGCAATAAGGATATTGCGCTGGCGTTTGATGAAGAAAGTACCTATCGCGTGCGTATCGAGATGGATACGGTTACAGATACCATCAAAGGCAATTACAAAATATATATCACAGACCCACAGGGCGTCGTGCATGAGGTGACCCAGCCAAATGGCAACGGATTCCGCATTTATCCTAAGGACGGCATTATCAGGAATTTTGCGGCAGTCCGCGGCAGCTACCGTGTGGTAAACCATAAGATAAGCTGGACGGAAGGCTATGCCAATAAGAAAACAGAGGTATATCTGAAAGAAAAGGACGCCGCAGAGTATGTCAAACACAGTGACGACATTATGGCGAAAGAACTTCCGGGAGTCATCACGGCACAGCCTGATGCAAAAATTGTCAGGGATAATAAGAGCTATACCCTCAATGCAGGGGAGTCGAGCTGGTACGATGGAAACACGAAGGTGGATATGGTAACGGCAGACGAGGGGCAGACGGTTACTTACCGTGCGTACTATAACTTTGAGGCGGCGATTGATAAGACGGCGCTGAATGAAAAGGTAGAGGATGTCAAAGATTTTCAGCCAGGAGATTATACGTCTTCCAGCTGGAAAGCATTTTATCAGGCATTGCAGGATGCAATCAAGGTAAATGCTGCCACAACAGAGCCGCAGACAGCCGTTGACAATGCAAAGCAGGCGTTGGAGCAGGCAGAGGGCAAATTAGTCAGCATAAAGAGCTTAAAGGAGAAGACGGAAAGGCTCAGAGCGGTGCTTACCGAAAAGGAAGGGCAGAAGGACAGCTATACCAATTGGGACGAGGTAGAGCGTGCAGTTAGAAATGCCGAGAATGTGCTGAAAAGGGCAAATGCAACGAAATCTCAGGTAGAAAATGCTGAGAGGGGCCTGGAAATAACCCTGGTTCCCAAAGAAGAACAGGTGGAATCGGCAGATAAGACAGCGTTGAACCAGGCGATTGCCAGCGCAAAATCTATAAATGCAGCGGATTACGATGCAACAAGCTACCAGAATATGCAGGAAAAGCTGGCGGCAGCCAATGCGGTGGCGGCGAATGCAAACGCTACGCAGGCAGAGGTGGACAAAGCGAAGGATGATTTGCTGGCTGCAATCAACGGACTGGTGAAAATACAAAAAGTTACGTCCATCAAACCGGCAGCCGGGACTTATAAAATTGCGGTCAACAAGAAACTTGACCTGAAAAAAGTGTTTCACGTTCTTCCGGAAAATGCAGCGAATAAGAAACTGACCTATACGATGGATAAGAAATATAATGCGTATGCGACGATGAAGTCCGGCGTCGTAACCGTGAAGAAAAAGGGAATAGGTAAAACCATCGTTGTCCGGGCAGCAGCGAATGATGGAAGCGGCAAGAGCGCAACCGTCAAAATTAAGGTTATGAGACATGCCGTGACGAAGATAACAGTCAGCAAAAAATCACTCACGGTAAAGGCAGGGAAGAAGGTCAAAATCAAACCTGTAGTTAAGGCAAACGGCAAGAATGCAAACAAGACGGTAGAATATATATCTTCCGATGAAAAGCTTGCCACCGTAAAGAAGGGCGTTGTCACCACGAAGAAAGGCAAGAAGGGGAAGGTGACGATTACCGTCAGAGCTACCGACGGCACAGGCAGGAATGTGAAAGTGAAGATTAAAATTAAATAGCGAAAAATTGAATTTATAAACAAAAATCAACACCTGATTTCAAAAAATAGTAAAATCAGGTGTTGATTTTTGCTAAAAATAGATATAATATAAGTATGAATAGATCAAAATATAATCGGAAGAGTGAGGATGACAAAATGTTGATACAATTTAATTTCAAGAATTTTAGATCCTTTCGTGATGAGGTTTCCTTAGATTTATCCGCAACGAAAATAACAGAACACGAGAGCCATGTGGTGGACATTGCCAATGATAAGTTGTTGAAGGTGGCAGCGATTTATGGAGCCAATGCGAGCGGAAAGTCGAATGTATATGAGGCGTTTGAATTTATGAGTTATTATGTGGTGGAATCTTTTAAATTTGGCGGGGAGGATGGAAACCGTCGAAGGGATGAGGACGAATATTTAAAGGTCACGCCATTTCTTTTTGATGGGAGTAGCAGGGATGAAGAAACATTTTTCGAAGTGTTTTATATTGACAATTTGGATGATAGTGGAAAAACATATCAATATGGTTTTGCGCTAAGAAAAAATGAAGTCATCGAGGAGTGGCTGTATTCCAAAGCAAAGACGGCAAGAGGCAAATATCGGACTATCTTTTACCGCAAGAAAGGGGAAGAACTGGAAATGAATGGCTTTGCAAAAAGCCATGTGGAGAATATCAAGGTTTCCCTGAATAAGGAATCCCTGATCGTATCTCTTGGCTCAAAACTGCGAATTGCCAAGCTAAAAAAAGTGCGGGATTGGTTTCTCAATAATGAAATCATAGATTTTGGAGATCCGGCAGAGAATTATTTTCGTTCCAGGGTTCTTCCAGAAGGTTTTGTGAGCGACAGGAATGTTCAAGGAAATGCAATAAAATATTTTGCATCCTTTGACAAGTCAATAAGAGATTTTCATGTGGAAGAATTGTCACAGGAGGATGGGAAGGATACGGGGAAGAGATATCGGATTGATGCTTTCCACAAGAGATCAGATGGTGAAAACATGGTTTCCATTCCCTTGGAATGGGAATCAAGTGGAACGTTAAAAATGTTTACGCTTTACCCATCTTTGAAGGATGTATTAGATAACGGTGGAATCATGTTTGTTGATGAATTGAATGCCAGGCTGCATCCTTTGCTTGTACGGAATATTATCCTGACATTTTTATCCCCGGAAATAAACACGAAGAATGCCCAGTTGATATTCACAACCCATGATGTTTGGCAGTTTTCCAATGAGTTTTTGCGTCGTGATGAAATCTGGATGGTAAATAAAAATGACGATGGCGTTTCAGAATTGTATTCTCTGGCGGAATTTCAGGATGAGGATGGCAATAAGGTGCGCCGGGACGAGGTATTGCCTAAAAAATATATGGCAGGAAACTATGGCGCCATCCCGGCGTTGAAACCAATTGATATGTTATCAGGGAGGAATGTGAATGGGGAATAAAAGGGGAGGAAAGCCCAGCGATTCGAGAGCTGGAAAGAGAAGGGACAGAGGCAAAAAAGTAGGGGTAAGAGTACCGGAGCTAGGATATTACCTGATTGTGACAGATACAAAGGAGACAGAGAAAAATTATTTTGAAGGTCTGCGTGACATCATTCCTCCGGAATTGAAAGATCATCTGGTGGTTAAAGTAGAAAAAACAAAAACAGTTGAGCTGGTGGAGAAAGCGCTGGAGCTTGTAGGTGAGGAGACACAGTACCGAATACCCTGGATTGTATTTGACAGGGATCAGGTAAAAGATTTTGATGGGATTATTAGGGCAGCGGAAAAGAATCATGTAGGAGCCGGATGGTCAAATCCATGTTTCGAGATTTGGATGTATGCGTATTTTGGGGAGATGCCTGTAATTATGGATTCTGTTACTTGCTGTAAACGTTTTGCTGATAGGTTTGAGAAAGCTACAGGGCAGATATATTCTAAGAATGATGAGGATATATATCAGAAATTATTGCGGCATGGAAACGAAGAGCAGGCAATCTTATTGGCGGAGAAAGTATATAAGAGATGTGTGGAGAATGGGAAAAAGAAACCGTCAGAGATGTGTCCGGCAAGTACGGTGCAGCGGTTAGTAGGGGAGATACAGGGGAAGATAGGGAAATATCATGAGAATCGTTAATATTTATTCTATACGGAACTGGCTGATCAGGTAATTAAGGGTTTTCGCCTGGTCGGATAATTCGTTGGAAATGGTTGCGCTTTCTTCAGCAGCGGTCGAGTTTGCCTCTATTACTTTAGATACCTCTTTAATTCTGTTTTCCACGGAGACAATCATCTCGGACTGTTGTACGCTGGCAACGGAAATCTCATCCATCAATGCCTTGATGGATTGGATGCACTCGCTGATAATCTGCATGGCAGAGATGGCAAGGTCTGTAGATTCTGTACCCGTTTTTATATCATGGATGGAACGGCTGATAAGCGTGCTGGTAGTCTGTGCGGCTTCTGTGGATTTGGCTGCAAGGCTCCTGACTTCCTCGGACACGACAGAGAATCCTTTTCCGGCCTCGCCGGCGTGTGTGGCTTCCACGGAGGCATTGAGAGCGATAATATTTGTCTGGAAAGCGATATCTTCAATGGTCTTTATGATGCTGCCAATCTGCTCTGAGGAATGGTCAAGATTCCTGGTGGCGTTTGTCAGTTGTTCCATCTTCGTATCCGCTTCGGCGGCATATCCGGTTGCCCTGGCAACTAAATCACTGGCGTCATTGCAGCGAACGGTGCTGTTTTGAATCTGCTCGGTAATGTTCGTGACATTGGAAACCAGCCCATTCATGGAAATCTGTTGCTGCATTGTGCCGTCAGACAGCGCCTGTGCCCCGGCAGATACCTGATTTGCGCCGCTGTTTACCTGGCTTGCAATCTGGGTAATATTGCGCATGACCTCCAGAAGATGGGAACGGATGCTTTTGAGGTTGTCAGAAAGAACCTTGAAGTCCCCGATATAGTAATCTTCATTTTTTTCCACGTCCACGGCAATGTTGCCGTCTGCCATTTCACCTAAAATTCTGCCGATGTCGTCAATGGTTTTTTGCAGGCAGCTGCATACATGGTGAATTGTCTGTGCAATCATGCCAATCTCATCTTTTCTGCCAAAAAATGGCTTTAATTCCTGATCGGCGGACAGCTCCAGGTTGCCAAGGCGGCGGATAGCCCTTTCCATTACCATAAGCGCGCGGCCTTCCCGGTAAAGAATCAGCAGTGTGATCAGTATGATAAGGGATGCCACAAGCGCACATAAAATGCCGACAGTGGTGCGTACAGCGCCCACTTCTCCATATACTTCCGCTTTGCTGTCACGAACCATGAAAATCCAGTTGCGGTCTTTCAGGTACTTATAGACAACTAATTGCTCCACTTTTTGTTCATCTATGTAAGAATATGTACCGGTTTGTGTAGAGTCATCCGATTTGATTCGGCGCATGATTTCCTGATAGCCGGTATCGGTCGTTTCCGTATTTAACAGGGATTCATCTTCGTGGTACAGGTAAGTCCCGGTCTCCGCGTTCAAAAACACATATTCATTATGGGGCAGGCCCTTAATGTCTAAATTCAGCAATGCGTCCATCAGGCGGCTGGCATAGACGCCTGCGCCGACATAGCCGATACATTCTTTATTCTCAAAAATTGGATAATACATGGAAATTATCATGCTTCCGGTACCCGGGGATTTCATGATTCCCAGATTTGTCAGCTGCGGCTGCGCAAGGATTGTATTGCGGAATTCTTTCAGAGAGTCGCCTTCGCGTGTAGTGATTCCAATGGCGTCCGGGGTCATCTGGACTTTGCAGCAGATTATGAACTTCGCTGCCCAGTGCAAAGGCGGTCATGTATTCTTCGGCAGAGGCCACATAATCGTTGATGATGGAAGCCCTTGATTCTACAGCGTCAATCATCTGGTTTGTGATATTGTTTTCGACGATGGAAGCAACGCGGCTGGATACTGTGAGCCAGAGAAGCAGCATTCCCGCGAATATCATTGCGGTGGTGATGATGCTGATGCGGGTAGCAAGTTTACGGTTAGATAGAAATTTCATGAGAATCCCTCCTGCTATAAAATATAAGTCGTAGATTTGGATAGCATTTAGATTATTTTTACAAAAGGGTATAGCTATTCCGTATAACACTTGAAAAATTTTATCATAAAATGAAATTTTTAGCAATCATTTTTGTCAGATAAAACAGTTAAGTATCCATGGCAATTGTCGGGCAAAAATTTGTTCTGACAAAGGAAAATACATAGTATTTGACATTTTTTGCATAAAAGTATATTATATGAGGCGAAGTAATTTTGATTTTATAAGGAGGAGAAGTAATGAAAGCAATTGTTTCAATCAAGAAGGGATTGGCAATGGTACTCGCGGCAGCGCTTGCTATCGGCAGCTTGTCCGTACCGGCAGACGCAGCGGAAACCACGTCAACCCAGGAGCAAATCAAATTAGAAGTAGGCGAAACAGAGACTTTATCTGTAACAGTTTCACCGGATACCGCTACGCCCACTGATGCAGACAAAATCACATGGGCATCATCTGCCGGCGACGTGGTAAGCATAGAGGCACCTGAAGGGGCGACTACGGCGAAGATCACGGCATTAAAAACAGGTAGCAGCATCATCGCAGTGATGAAAGGCACAGAACCTCAAAAGACATGGAACGTATCGGTAAGCGCGAAAACGCAGATTGGCTTAAATAAGACAGAGATTACTCTCAAAGAGGGTGAAGACAGCGCGAGTCTGGCAGCTACCGTGACGCCGGACATTGGGAAGGAAGTGACATGGAAGTCAGATGATCCAAGCGTAATTGTGACGCCGGGAGATGGAAATACGGCGACAGTGACAGCGAAAAAGACAGGATCTACAAGAAATACAATAATTAGGGCAACTGTCAAGAATGTTCGCGGTGAAAATGTGGAGACAACATGTACCGTACATGTAACTTCAGATGCCGTGCAAGTAGACAGCGTAACCTTAAATAAGACAACGCTTGCCCTGACAGTAGGCGGCAGCGAGACCTTAACAGCAACTGTATTGCCGGAGACTGCAGAAAATAAGACCCTGACCTGGACATCATCGGTTCCGGGGGTTGCAACTGTAGAAGGTGGAAAAGTAACAGCGCTTGCGGCTGGAGAAACTGTTATCACAGCAAAGACAGCTAATGAAAAAACAGCCACCTGTACCGTAACCGTAACCGCAGGAGGAACAACAACAGTACCTGTAACCGGAGTTACAGTAACACCGGCTACACTTGCCTTGACAGTCGGGCAGACATCTGCTTCATTAACGGCAGCCGTAGCGCCGGCAAATGCAAGCAATAAAGCTGTGACATGGTCAACAAGCGCGCTGGCAGTAGCAACGGTAGATGCAAGTACCGGAGTAGTGAAGGCAATTGCAGTTGGTACGGCAACGATTACAGCAACTACAGCAGACGGCAATAAGACAGCAAGCTGTACGGTAACCGTAACGGCAGCTGCGACAGATGTCCCAGTTACAGGCGTATCCCTGAGTGCCAAGACATTGGTAGTAGGAAAGAATATTACCAAGAACCTGAAGGCAACCGTAGCGCCGGCAAACGCAACCAATAAGAATGTGACATGGGTATCATCCAACAAAACGATTGCAAGCGTAGATGCAAAAGGAAATGTAAAGGGTCTCAAAAAAGGTACGGTAACGATTACGGCAACCACTGCGGATGGTGCAAAGAAAGCAACCTGTGCAGTAACCGTAACGGAAGTTACCCTGAATAAAACAGCCCTGACCATGGAGTACGGTCAATCCGGTACCTTATTAAAAGCAACTTTGAGCAATACAAGATTAGATTCCCTGGTAGCATGGAAGACGAGCAATGCAACGGTTGTCAGGGTAGATGCCAGAACTGGAAAGCTCACGGCATTAAATAAGGCAGGATGGGCTAACATTACCATCACCACGAAGGCAGGCGCAACGGCAACCTGTAAGGTAACTGTGAAAGCGCCGACAGTTAAGAGCGTGACATTGGATGTGAAGAAACTGACAATGGGCGTGAAAGAGAGTTATAAGTTGAATGCGACTGTAAATCCTGCAAATGCAGTTAATAAAAAAGTAACCTGGACGTCTGATAAGCCGAAGGTTGTCAAGGTGAAGAACGGAAAGCTTACGGCGCTGAAAGCCGGAAAGGCAAAGATTACAGTAACCAGCCAGGCGGACAAGAGCAAGAAGGCCACTATCACGGTAACTGTCAAGAAGACCCCGGATAAGAAGGCCAAAGTAACATTGAATAAAAAGAAGGTTAATCTGAAGGTCAAGAAGACATTCCAGATCAAAGCGAAAATTTCTTCCAAATACGGCTGCGCATCGTTTAAGTATACAGTAGACAAGAAGGGCAAGAAAGTCGTGAAGGTAGACAAGAACGGAAAAGTTACCGCTAAGAAGAAAGGCAAGGCAACGATTACCGTTAAGCCCTATAATGGCAAAGGAAAGAGCGCAACGATTCAGATAACCGTAAAATAATTAAGAAAATAGGGGATTCCCCCGAAGTTTATTACAGAAATCCATGGTGTCAAGAAAAAATACTTGACAC
This sequence comes from uncultured Lachnospiraceae bacterium, assembly GCA_910587895.1. Classification (GTDB taxonomy): domain Bacteria; phylum Bacillota; class Clostridia; order Lachnospirales; family Lachnospiraceae; genus Petralouisia. Next base: position 18,676 of record CAJUOE010000119.1, on the reverse strand, counting down.
CATGGATTTTTTATAGTATGATACATCAGGTGGTAAGAATGGAAAAGAAATTGATGCAGACATATCTCTATGATTTTTACGGTGATTTGCTCAACGAGCATCAGCGAAGTGTATATGAAGATTTCGTGCTCAATGATTTCTCCTTAAGCGAGATTGCAGAAATGAAGGGAATCAGCCGTCAGGGCGTACATGACCTTATAAAACGATGCGACAGGACGCTTAAGGGCTATGAAGAGAAGTTGCATTTACTGGAGCGTTTTCTGAAGATGCGGGAACAAATCTTGAGAATCCGCACGCTTACCGAAGAATACCAGGTTAAGGATAGGGCAGAGGTGATGGCTGAGATTACAGCCATTTCAGATGAGATATTAGAGGAGTTATAATATGGCGTTTGACAGCTTGTCTGAAAAATTGCAGAATGTATTTAAGTCCCTGCGGAGCAAAGGACTTCTCACCGAAGAAGATGTGAAAGCGGCTCTGAAAGAGGTTAAAATGGCACTGCTTGAGGCGGACGTCAATTTCAAGGTCGTCAAGCAGTTTGTGAAATCCGTACAGGAGCGCGCGGTAGGGCAGGACGTGATGAACGGTTTGAATCCCGGGCAGATGGTGATTAAGATTGTCAATGAGGAACTTGTCTCGCTGATGGGGTCTGAGACTACGGAGATTGCCCTTAAGCCGGGTTCTGAGATTACCGTCATCATGATGGCTGGCTTGCAGGGCGCAGGTAAGACGACGACAACGGCGAAGATTGCCGGGAAACTGAAACAGAAGGGCAGAAACCCTCTTCTGGCGGCATGTGACGTCTACCGTCCGGCAGCCATCCAGCAGTTGCAGATAAATGGCGAAAAACAGAGTGTGGAAGTATTTTCCATGGGAGAGAACCATAAGCCTGTGAATATTGCCAAAGCTGCAATCGAACATGCCAAGGCAAATGGACAGAACGTCGTGATACTGGATACTGCGGGACGATTGCATATAGATGAAGAGATGATGCAGGAACTGCAGGAGATTAAGCAGCAGGTCGCGGTCAGCCAGACGATATTGGTGGTGGACGCCATGACCGGACAGGATGCGGTCAACGTGGCATCCATGTTTGAAGAAAAAATCGGCATTGACGGCGTTATCCTTACGAAACTGGACGGCGATACCAGAGGCGGAGCGGCATTGTCCATCCGTGCGGTCACCGGCAAGCCGATACTGTATGTGGGCATGGGCGAGAAACTGTCTGATTTGGAGCAGTTCTATCCGGATCGTATGGCGAATCGGATTCTTGGCATGGGCGATGTGCTGACGCTGATTGAGAAGGCGCAGGAGAACATCGACGAGGAGAAGGCAAAAGAGCTGGAACAGAAGATGAAGAAAGCCGAGTTTGGTTTTGATGATTACCTGGAGTCCATGAATCAGATGAAGAAACTGGGCGGCATTTCCAGTATGCTGCAGATGATGCCAGGAATCGGCAGTTCTCAGATTGCCGAGATTGAAAATGCCGTGGATGAGAAGAAGATGGCAAGGATTGAGGGAATTATTTATTCCATGACGCCCAGGGAGCGTTCGAATCCTTCGCTGTTGAATCCGAGCAGGAAACGCAGGATTGCCGCAGGTGCAGGCGTGGATATCAGCGAGGTCAATCGGCTGGTCAAGCAGTTTGAACAGTCCAGAAAGATGATGAAACAGATGTCTGGCATGATGGGTGGCAAAGGAAGGCGACGCGGCGGATTCAAGCTGCCATTTGGAATGTAAGTCAGGGTTTGCCTGATTGCAGATATAAAATAAAAATCAGGAGGTGAAACGTAATGGTAAAGATCAGATTAAAGAGGATGGGACAGAAGAAAGCTCCTTTCTATAGAATTGTCGTTGCTGATTCCAGATCTCCCAGAGATGGAAGATTTATTGAGGAAATCGGAACTTATGATCCTACAAAAGATCCAAGTGAATTCCATGTAAATGAGGAAGCAGCAAAGAAGTGGCTGGCAAATGGCGCTCAGACCACAGAGACAGTAGGGAAGATCTTCAAAGCAGCCGGCATCGAGAAATAATTTTCGTGAGGTGACGTAATGAAAGAGTTGATAGAGGTAATTGCGAAGGCTCTTGTGGATTACCCGGAAGAAGTTGCGGTTACGGAGACTGAGAATGACAAGGCAATTGTCTTGGAATTACGCGTTGCCCAGACAGACATGGGGAAAGTAATCGGAAAGCAGGGACGAATCGCAAAAGCAATTCGTGCAGTTGTGAAAGCAGCAGCAGCCAAAAGTGACAAGAAAGTTATTGTCGATATTGTACAATAGCAAATAACAAAAAGGCGGTCGTAGAATGAAAAGAATTCACAAGCGGCAGCCTTTTTTGTCTTAACATAAAATATCAAGGAGAAAGAGGATGGAAGATTTGTTGCAGGTGGGAGCCATCACCACAACCCACGGTGTCCGGGGAGAGGTCAAGGTGTTTCCCACGACAGACGACGTCGGACGTTTTAAGAAACTGAAAAAAGTCCTGCTTGATACCGGAAAAGGCTATCAGGAGCTGGAAATTACGCAGGTGAAGTTCTTTAAAAACCTGGCAATCCTGAAGTTTAAGGGGATTGACAACATCAATGATGTTGAGAAATATAAGGGCATGGGGCTTTATGTGACGAGGGAAAATGCAGTCAAATGTGAAAAAGACGAGTATTTTATTGCCGATTTGATCGGCATAACGGTTGAGACGGAGCAGAAAGAGCTCCTGGGCGAGCTTACAGACGTGATCCAGACCGGGGCGAACGACGTCTATGTGGTGCGTGTTGCGTCAGATTCCCCCTATGCGGACAAGGTAGCGGATAAGAGAAAAGAACTTCTTCTGCCGGCAATCCGTGAATGCATCTGTAAGGTGGACATGCAGGAGAGAACTATGCAGGTACATCTGATGCCGGGGCTGCTGGAAGACGGTGAGAAAGGGGAACGTCCATGAATTTTTATATCCTGACTTTATTTCCGCAGATGGTGGAAGAAGGGCTCTGTACCAGCATTATCGGGCGTGCCAAGGACGCGGGGATTCTGCACATCGAGACGGTGAATATCCGTGATTACTCTGCGAGCAAGCATCATAAGGTAGATGATTATCCCTATGGCGGGGGAGCCGGTATGCTGATGCAGGCGCAGCCGGTATATGACGCCTGGAAAGCTGTGGTAGAGCGTATCGGCAAAAAACCCCGTTGCATCTATGTAACGCCGCAGGGCAGTGTGTTCAGGCAGCAGAAAGCAAAGGAACTTGCCCTGGAAGAAGACCTGATTCTTCTCTGCGGTCATTATGAGGGCATTGACGAGCGCGTTCTGGAGGAGATTGTCACGGATTATCTGTCTATTGGGGATTACGTGCTCACCGGTGGGGAGCTGCCGGCAATGGTGATGGTGGATGCGATTTCCAGAATGGTTCCGGGCGTGCTGAGTAATCAGGAATCCGGCATGGCAGAGTCTTTTGAGGGAAACCTGCTTGAGTATCCCCAGTATTCCCGGCCGGAAGAATGGCGGGGAAAGAAAGTGCCGCCGATTCTGTTGTCCGGCCATCATGAGAATGTAGAAATCTGGCGCAGGCAGCAGTCCATTTTGCGCACCAGGGAGCGGCGTCCTGATTTACTGGAAGGAGCGAAACTCACAAAACAGGAAATGGAATGGTTAAAGGGAGATAAGTCCTGAATGCTTATCTCCCTTAATTAATTCATAACTTAATTTATCTGTCTGTTTTCTTCAAAAGCTGGTACTATAGTCTAAATAAAATTTCCTCTTAGGCTTTTGCCTGATGCTGGAACAGGTTGGTCTTGCGAATCACCAGCAGTGTTGCAATCATCAGTACAATGGCAATCGGCAGTGTGATAATCGCGTTTGGCACGAAACCGGCAATCAGGTAGCTTACAAAGCTTACGCCTGCCACTGTCATGGCATAGGGAAGCTGTGTCGATACGTGCGTCACATGATTGCACTGGGCTCCCGCACTGGCCATGATTGTCGTGTCAGATATCGGTGAGCAGTGGTCGCCGCATACGGCGCCAGCCATACATGCGGAAACGCAGATAACGCCGAGCGGGTTGTCCAATGGGAATACGGCGAGCGTAATCGGAATCAGGATGCCGAATGTTCCCCAGGAAGTACCCGTTGCAAATGCCAGGAATGCGCCAATCAAAAATACGATTGCCGGCAGGAATGCCTGGAAACTGCCTGCGGAACCCTTAACCAGGGCTTCCACGAATTCTTTTGCGCCAAGGGAATCCGTCATTGCCTTTAAGCTCCAGGCGAATGTCAGAATCAGGATTGCCGGAACCATGGATTTGAATCCTTCCGGAATGCTTTCTGCAAGCTCCTTGAAGTTAATGGAGCGCCGGATTAGATAGTAAACGACTGTGATGATCAGTGCCACGGAGGAGCCGAGCATCAGGCCGATGGAGGCGTCTGAATTGGAGAACGCGTCTACGAAATTTGCACCCTCAAAAAATCCGCCGGAGTAAATCATGCCTACTACGCAGGAAATGATCAATACGACAATCGGAAGGAGCAGATCAATCACCTTTCCGTTGGGATTGCCGGATTCTGCGGCTGCATTCGCATAATCTTTCATGCCGGAGAAAATATCGCCTTTTTCCCTGGCGTTCTTCTCATGCGTTGCCATGGGACCGTAATCCATGCCAGTCAATGCAAGGAAGATCATCATGATGATTGTCAGCAATGCATAGAAGTTGAAGGGAATCGTTTTGATAAACAGGTAAAGTCCGTTGCCGTCTTCCACGTAACTCGATACTGCGGCAGCCCAGGAGGATACCGGTGCGATGATACAGATGGGAGCCGCCGTTGCATCAATCACATATGCAAGCTTTGCCCTGGAAACCTTGCTGTTGTCTGAGACGGGGCGCATAACGCTGCCAACGGTCAGGCAGTTAAAGTAATCGTCAATAAAAATCAGCACACCCAAAGCAATGGTGGCAAGCTGCGCGCCGGCCCTTGTCTTAATGTGGCTGGAGGCCCATCGTCCAAATGCGGCGGAACCGCCCGCCTTATTCATCATTGTAACCATGATGCCAAGGATAACCAGGAATACAAGGATGCCGACATTGTAGGGGTTTGCAAGCACCGCTACGATGCCGTCGTTGAATACATGCGTCAGCGTTCCCTCAAAGCTGAAATTGGAGTAGAGCAGGCCGCCGATTACGATTCCCACGAACAGCGAGGAGTAGACCTCCTTGGTAATCAGGGCAAGCCCGATTGCGATAACCGGTGGAAGGAGCGACCAGGCAGTCTTATAGAACATGCTTGGGTTCTCTGCCGCAACGTCTCCGGTTGCGTATGCTATGGCAGGAAAGAGGAGTATCATGGCGGAACAGAAAAGCAGCAGTTTGGCAATTTTCTTTCCGCGGATACCGGATATCCTGCCCTTCGCCTGGGTGTTTTGATTGTTTTTCATCTCTTGTCCTCTCTTTCTCCCCGAAAGGGGAAACGGTTTAGTTTAACCTTAAATTAATTTATAGTAAGTGAATCCCGTGCTTTTCAGCTTCCCTGGAAATCTCATCTTTCCAGAGAGAGGATTGTACTTCTCCGATATGGGCTTTGCGCAGGAAGAACATACAGATTCTTGACTGTCCGATACCGCCGCCGATCGTAAGCGGCAGCTCTCCTGCCAGAATGGATTTCTGGAACGGCAGTTCCCTGCGCTGCGGGCATCCCGCCTTCTCAAGCTGAGACGCCAGGGAATTTTCATCTACGCGGATACCCATGGAAGACAACTCCAGAGCAATGTCCAGCACCGGGTAGTAGACTACGATATCTGCGTTCAACGCCCAGTCGTCATAGTCTGGCGCCCTGCCGTCGTGCGGCTCGCCGGATTTCAGCTTATCCCCGATCTGCATAATGCAGGCGGCGCCTTTTTCCTTGCAGATAAGATATTCGCGCTCCTTTGGCGTGGACTGCGGGTACATATCCTCCAGCTCGCCCGTGGTGATAAAGAAAATATCATGGGGGAGGATTTCTTCTATGTAATCGTATTGAATCGCCATGTATTTCTCAGTCTTGCGCAGCACTTTGTAAACGGTTCTTACCGTTTCCTTCAGAAAGTCGAGGTTACGATCCTGCCTGGAAATAATTTTTTCCCAGTCCCATTGGTCAACAAAGATGGAATGGATATTGTCGGTGATCTCATCGCGGCGGATGGCGTTCATGTCCGTATAAAGGCCTTCGCCCATGGAAAAGCCATATTTCTTCAATGCATAGCGTTTCCATTTTGCCAGCGAGTGGACAATCTCGGCCGTCTTATCTTCCTGCTCTTTGATGCCGAATGTTACGGGGCGTTCCACACCGTTTAAGTTGTCGTTTAAGCCGGAATCCGGGTCAACAAAGAGCGGAGCGGATACGCGCTGTAAGTTCAGGCGTTCCGACAGCAGGTTCTGGAAGAAGTCTTTGACTGTCTTGATGGCAACCTGCGTGTCGTGAAGGCTCAGTGCAGATGCATAATTTTGCGGTATCATTAAATGTTCCATAGCAATCTCCTTAATTATTGTAGAATTTATCTCTTCCATTATATGCTTGCAGCTATGTTTTTTCAATAAGGAAGTTGTAGTTTTTGCCGATATGTGAGAGAATAGTGATAGTCAAATTCACAGGAGGATTGGAATGGAAAGATTACATTTTGGGGTAGATTATTATCCGGAGCACTGGGAGCGGGAACGCTGGGATACGGATGCAAAGCTGATGCAGAAGATGGGGATCCAGATGGTGCGCATGGCGGAGTTTTCCTGGCATAAGCTGCAGCCGGCGGAAGATGTGTTTGATTTTGCCTGGCTGGATGAGGCGATTGAACTTCTGGGAAAATACGGGATTTACACGATTGTCGGAACGCCTACGGCGGCGCCGCCTGCCTGGATGATTCATAAACATCCCGATATCCTTCCCATTGACCGAAAGGGGCGCGTCCGCGGGTTCGGGGGCAGGCATCACGACTGCCAGTCCAACCCCGTTTACCGGGAATATATTCGTAAGCTTGTGACGCAGATGGCAAAACATTATGGCGAGAATCCTTACGTCATCGGCTGGCAGCCGGATAATGAGCTGGGCAACAGCCATCAGGATCTGTGTACCTGCGACTATTGCAGGCGGCGTTTCCAGGCGTGGCTGCAGAAGAAGTACCAGACGGCCGATGAGCTGAACCGGGCATGGGGGACTGCATTTTGGAGCCAGGAATACAACGATTTTGCAGAAGTGCCAGCCCCGAGGCTTACGGTAACCGGGGAAAATCCCTCTGCGATGCTGGACTGGAAACGGTTCTGCTCTGATTTGATTGTGGATTTCACAGAGGAACAGACGAAGATTATCCGGACATACGCAAAGAATCAGTTTATTACGCATAACTATATGGGATTTGCAAATAAGGTAGATTATTATAAACTGGGAGAACTTCTGGATTTTGTTTCCCATGACCAGTATCCGGGAGGATTTTACCTGCCCGAGACGCCGCATGAGAAAAATCATGTATTGGCGGCGACATTGGACGTGGTGCGCAGTTATAAGAACCAGCCGTTTTGGATTATGGAGCAGCAGTCCGGCATCACAGGATGGGAGACGATGGGCAGGGCGCCGAGGCCAGGGCAGCTTTCCGCGTGGGCGATGCAGTCGATTGCGCACGGCGCAGATGCAGTCGTTTTCTTTCGCTGGCGGACATGCGCGCTGGGAACGGAGCAGTATTGGCATGGAATTTTGCCGCATAGTGGAAATCCCGGGCGGAGATACGAAGAATTGCAGGATTTTATTCATGAAATGAAACCTTTGATGGACAACCTGCAAAATAGTATGATAAAATCAGAAACAGGAATCGTCTTTTCCTTTGAACAGGAGTACGCGTTCCAAATCCAGCCGCATCATAGGGATTTGAGTTATACCGGGCAGGTCCAGAAATATTACCGGGCATTGTATGAGCAAAATATCCCGGTGGATTTTGTACCGGCGGAGGGTGATTTTCAGAAGTATCGGCTATTGATTGCGCCGCTGCAATACTTAATGTCACCGGAGCTGGAAGATAAGTACATGGAATATGTAAGGCAGGGCGGCCATCTGGTGCTGACGATGCGCACGGGCGTGAAAGACACAAACAACCTCTGCATGACAGAGCTTGAACTTCCCGGCAGACTCAGCCAACTGGCGGGCGTGGAGGTGCTGGATTACGATTGCCTCAGGGATGACGAGGTTGCCGTCCTGTTTGAGGGAGAAAGCCTGCAGGCGCATATCTGGAGCGATTTGATGCGTCTCTTGCCGGGGACGGAAACGATTGCGCGTTATGGCAGCCAGTTTTACGCAGGAGAGCCTTGCATAACGGAGCATCCCTATGGAGAAGGAGTTTGTTATTATGTGGGAACCGAGCCGGGGGATGCGCTGATGGATAAATTTATGGCACGGATTTGCAAGGAGAGCGGCGTTTGTCCCATCATGCCGCCGGTAGCGGAAGTCGAATGCACCATACGGGAAAATGACAGGGAGCGTTTTCTCTTTGTGATAAACCATGCGGGGGAGGCAAAGGATTACCAGGTTCCGCAGGGATGGAAACTGCTAAAGGGAAGACAGGCGGGAAGCCTGGGGGCGTATGAGACACAGATTTTGAGCAGGCAGCAGTAAAATGTTGGATGCGGCAATGAAAGGAAAGTTAAATTAATAATTAATAAAAGAAAGGAACTGGAGTATGAAACAGATTGTAAAGACAGCAGACAAGATTATGAATGAGGCAAAGGCGTATACCGGCTGGAATTTTGTAGGAGCCGTAAAGGGCAATGCCTGCACGATACGCGCGGATCTTGCCAATGAGGCGGACAAAAAGATAAAAGTGGTTATGGAGATTATCGCCAATGATGTGCATATCAAGGTCGTGGGAATGGATGAACGGTTTGACGAGCAGAGTGTGGAAATGGTATATGGGAAGCTGGACTTTCCGGTCGAGGTGGAAATTGGAAAAGGAAAATCTTTCCAGGTCAGCTACCATGAACCTCTGGGCGTGCTGGAACACAGCGTCAAGGGCGTTATGGCAGAACGCGTCGTGCCAATGGTGAATCTGATTGCAGGGATGCTGGAGGACTAAACCAAAACGAAAAAACCGGAAAGCATCTGCTTTCCGGTTTTGCTACGTGCGTGAGAAGATTCGAACTCCCGACACCTTGGTCCGTAGCCAAGTGCTCTATCCAGCTGAGCTACACACACATAATAATGTTCGTATCGAACGTTCTATATCTTACATCAGTTTTTTGCATTTGTCAATAGATTTAAAAAAATTTTTCAAATAGTGATGAAAAAAATAAGATAATATGATAAAATAAAAAATAGTTGATAAAATACAGGACGAGTATGGCGTCAGGGAACTGGAAACCACAGACCGTCGCAAAACAGTTAGGAGAACTTCATGACAAGGCAGGAATTTTTGCAGGAGCTGCGGCTTGCGCTGCAAGGACAGCTCAGTGAGACAGCAATCAATGAAAATATCCGTTATTACGATAAATATATTATGGAAGAAACGCGCAAAGGCAGCAGTGAACATGATGTGGTAAGCCGTTTGGGGAGTCCGCGTCTGATTGCCAAAACGTTGATTGATACGACGGACCCGTTTGGAAGGGCGGCTGGCGGCCGGCATTATGCAGGAGGTTACGGCCAGGCATCGTCTGAGTCAGGATACCATGTGGATGATTCGGCAGGCCGGGAATCACGAAACCTGCGGCTGAACTCATGGCTTGGGAAGTTTCTGCTGATTGCAGTCGCAATCCTGATTGTCGTGGTAGTAGCGAATGTGATTGCATTCCTGTTGCCGATATTAGTGCCGGTTATTGTTGTGTTTTTGATATATTCTCTGTTTTTTGGTAATAAAAGTTAAATGGATATCGTTCATAAGGTGAAAATAAATGGGACGTAGGAGGAACGTATGGAGACAGTTAAAGTTAACAAAGGGAGACGTTTTTTAAAAAGAGGAGACAAGATAAAAGGGCTGTTTGTGATTTTGCAGGGGAGCGTCCGGGCTGTTTCGAAGAATGATGAAATTGATATGGAGGCAGGCAGCATTGTGGGACTGATGGAGAGTGCCTCTGATGTATATCTCTGTGATTATATTGCAACTACGGATTGCATATTTTATGGTTATCCCTATCGCAATACCGAAGATTATAAGAAGATATTTGCAGCAGACGAGAAATATGTGGCGGTATTTACGATGGCGGCGATGCACCAGGCGGCAATTATGCTGGGACGCTATGAATCTTTTCTGAAAAGCGCGCAGACGTATTACATTACGCTGATGGATTTTTACGGGGAATATGAGAAACTCTGCAATGATTATCAGGTGCAGGTCAAACCATTTCCACAGATTGCCTCGGTGCCTCCGGTTGTGCTGGATGAGCCGATTGAGAAATGGACGATGGAATATTACAGGAAGATGGCGTCGTTTTCCCTCAAATATATTGACCAGTTCTTATCGCGTGATTATGAGGTGGGGATTGGTGAAATTCAAAATGCCGTCTGCTGGATGCGAAAAGCAATGACGCTGATAGAAGAGCTGAAAACGTATCTTCAGGTACATAAGGAGCTTCTTCTCTCGTCCGGCGCGGACGACCTGTTTCATTTATACTTTGGCCTGGCGAAAAAAGCCGTAGATACAGGCGTGGATCTGGAGCCGGTTTTGGTGAAAATTTCAGAAATCATGGAATATTGCAGAGGCAGCCATTTCTTTACGCAGAAATTGATGGATGCACGTTTCCAGGAGTATGAGAGCTATGACTTTTACGAGCAGGTGGAACTTGGGGATACCGATATCTGGGTAGAGGATTCGCAGGAGGAATACGAGGAAGGCATTGATTATCTGGAGCAGATCTTGACGTATTCCGGATACGAGGAAGAGAAAGCGAACGAGTTTCGCAGCTGCATTACGGAGTATAAGAACCTTCCAGACAGACTTGCCACAACCGATGACGTGCGCAAGCTGCGCAGGCAGATTACGCAGGGATTTTATGACATCTACGAGCTGGCATTTTACCGCACGCTCAAAAAGGGCAAAGTGCCGGTGTCTGTCAAGATGTTTTTGAACTTCGGCTTTATGGACGAGGAGCTTGCCGGTGAGGATAATACGCACAGCCTCCACGATATTGTGGCGGAGCTTGGCGTTTGCAAGGCAGATAACGTATTTACGATTTATGAGTGGCTTATGAGCATATACCGTGGAGAAAATGAGCCCTCCAGGAATGAATTCGACATGGATTACACCAGCTATCTGAATGAGCAGAAGAAGACGGGCAAGATTACGGCTGCCCAGGTGAAGGAGCTGTCGGAGGACAGACATGGGAAAGTGGATTTTGAGATGAAGAACATGTTTGTGTCCACGAACCGTGCCACCTATGGTAAGATTTCCACGTTCTGCCCTATTTTGTGTGAGGATGATGTAATCGGAACCCTGGAGAATATGCTGGTTACTGCAGATAAGGCTAATTCTGCCCTGGATGGCATACGGAAGGTTGATTTTTCATTGTTCTACCGCGAAGTTGGATATTCTGATCCGGAGCATGACCTGAACCTGGAACAGATACAAAAAGAGGTGCTGCCGAATATTATCCTGATGCCGAATGCCGGTACCAAGGCGATGATGTGGCAGGAGACCGCCGGGATTAAGAGGGATACGTCGGCGAGGTTTATTTTCCCTGTCTTTACGGTAGTGGATGTGGAGGAACTGATGATTGAGGTTGCAGGAAGGTTCCGCTGGGAGATGTGCCGCAAAATTCAGGGCGTGCGCTGGAATGATATTACGGAGCCGTCGCTGACGTCTGAATATAACGACTACATTCAGTATTACCGCAAGAACCATGATTTGTCGCCGGATGCCAAAGAGAAGATTAAGAATTCCCTGACAAAAGCGAAGAACAACTTCCGCGAGGTCTTCGTGCGGGATTACCATAGCTGGGTGCGCTATGAGTCCAAGGGCAGTTTCCGCCTGAATAAAGTGGCGCGCGACATTATTTTCCGCTATTGCCCGTTTAATAAGGAGATACGGACGATGCTTCATGCCAATCCGATGTACCGTGAAATTTTCGATAAATATGATATATTAAAGGAACGTAAAAAACGCCACACGGAGCTGTGGTATGACCGCTATCAGAAGAAAGGCGGAGAAATCAATGAGGAACTGCGGGTCAACTGGGATTTTTATGACCTATAACAGTTCAGCCAGAAAAAAGCCCTTTCAAAAATCATGCTTGCATGAATTTTTTGAAAGGGCTTTTTTCTGGCTGAACTACTGATATACTAAAAGGAGAAAAGACCAGTGGGGAACCACTGGCCTTTTCTATGAGGGGAGTATAAATAATTAATAAGGGGTATAACTTTGTAAACAAGACTTCTGAAGGAGAAATCTTCCTTACAAAAAGCATTATAATACAGTTTGTCGAAAAATGCAAGATAAAAATGAAAAAAAACGAAAAAAATTTTCATGACAAATTTATGCATAAAAAAACGCATTCTTTCAGATACTAACACCGCATTAAAAATTTAGGAGGAAAATATCATGGCAAAAAACAGCGATATGCAGAACAAGGGAACAAATTCCTATGAGAACAGCAGCAAGAATGCAAATTCTCAGAACAATGCGAGAAATGCATCTTCTCAGAACGGCACGAACAGCAATGCAAAGAACACACATGCACAGAACAGCAAGAACAGCACAAATGCAAGTGGTTCTGATTGCCGCGACTCCTACGAGAGATAACAGGTACAGAAAATCAAATATTGCATAATATAATGTAGGAACAGATTATCGGAGGCACATCCGGTAATCTGTTTCTGTTATAATAGAGAGGTGATTCTATGGATTTTCAGACAATCAGTATCCGGGAATTTAACGAATACCGCAAACGTCCGGACGCCTGGGTCATAGATTTACGAAGCAAAGAGGAATTTGAAGAGGTTCATGTGGAGGGAGCGAGGAACATTCCCTATGAGGAACTGAAAATGTACCAGAAGTATCTTCCGAAGGATAAATTGTATATTCTATACTGTGACAGAGGTTCCAGCAGCCTTATGGCGGCAAGGGAACTGAGCCGGGAAGGATATCGGACCGTGACAGTCGTAGGCGGATTCCAGGCAGTGATTCAGAAGAGATGAGAGGCAGATGTTTCCATTCAGCATAAAACGACAGATGATAAAAATGTTGACAGCTGTGAACCAAGAAGATAATATAGAATTATCAATATTTGTCATGGAGAAGCTGAATGAAATTATTTGAACTGATCGCCCCCTGCCATTTTGGGTTAGAGGCGGTATTGAAAAGAGAAATATACGAACTTGGATACGAAATCACAAAGGTAGAGGATGGAAGAGTGTTTTTTGAGGGGGATGCGGAGGCGATTTGCCGTGCCAATATCTTCCTGCGCACAGCGGAACGTGTGCTTTTGAAGGTGGGACAGTTTCATGCGGAGACGTTTGAGGATTTGTTTCAGGGGATTAAGAAGATTCCGTGGGAAGACTATATTCCGGCGGACGGCAGGTTCTGGGTGACGAAGGCCTCTTCCATCAAGAGTAAGCTGTTTAGTCCTTCGGATATTCAGTCCATTGTCAAGAAGGCAATGGTAGAACGGATGAAAGAAGATTATGGCCTCAAATGGTTTGAGGAGAGCGGCGCGAGTTATCCCCTGCGTCTTTTTCTGATGAAGGACGAGGTGACGGTTGCAATTGACACGTCGGGGGATTCCTTACATAAAAGAGGGTATCGCACCATGGCAGGCAAGGCGCCCATCACAGAAACACTGGCGGCTGCACTGCTGATGCTTACACCGTGGAACAAAGAGCGGATTCTGGTAGACCCGTTCTGTGGGAGCGGTACTTTTTTGATAGAGGCGGCGATGATGGCTGCCAATATTGCGCCGGGAATGCGGCGCAGCTTTACGGCGCAGGGGTGGACAAACCTGATAGATGCGCAGCTGTGGCAGGACACCGTGGAGGAGGCAGAAGAGCTTGTGGACACAGATATTTCCGTGGATATTCAGGGATATGATATTGACGGAGATGTCGTAAAGGTTGCGAGAGATAATGCAAGGCGTGCAGGCGTGGAGCATCTCATCCATTTCCAGCAGCGTCCGGTTTCAGCGTTAAACCATCCCAAAAAGTATGGATTTATCGTCAGCAATCCTCCCTATGGAGAGCGCATGGAAGACAAGGAAGCACTGCCGGAATTGTACAGTGAGATGGGCGAGGCATTACAGCGGCTGGATAGCTGGTCGGTCTATCTGATTAGCGGCTATCAGGACGCCGAGCGTTATATTGGCAGAAAAGCGGACAAGAACCGTAAGATTTACAATGGAATGCTAAAAACTCATTTTTATCAGTTTTTGGGACCCAAACCACCGAAGAGGCCGCGTCCTCAGTGACAGGTACAGTGAACCGGGGAAGTAAGGGTACGATGGAATGGCGCGGTATGTGTTGTTCTGAAGAAGGGAAAGTTTGTGAGATATTCGAAGAAATATATTATAATGGCATTGCTGATGTTTCTTGCCCTGGCGCTTAAATTTTCCAATGTCGGGGCAAAAAGCGAAGAAATCGAGGAGTTTCGGGGCGCCAGGTTAGAACAGGAAATCTGGAATCCGATGATTGCGGGGACGGTCAATGATAAGTTATTGTCCGTGCTGGTTGACAACAAAGAGCTTACCAGCGTAAAAGACGGTATCTATATGGATGATAATTTGAATATTATGGTACCTGTTTCCTCGCTGGGCGAAAGTTTTAACTGCGGCTCCCATATATATAATGAGAAAGAGCTGGTGTTGGAGAAACGCTCCGACATGGTTTCCTTTACGTTAGATCAGCCTTATGTGAAGGTGAATGATCAGGAGGAGGCAGTGCAGTCTCCGATGATTGGCAAAAACGGGAATTATTATGTTCCCATACAGACTGTCGCTGAGAAGCTAAATTTTAACTATGGGTGGAACATTGAGAAAAATCAGGCGATAGCGCTCAACAAGGCAGAGGAGAGCAGCATTCTGCCGCCGCAGTATGATTTGCGGAAACGGCAGCGCACGCCGAAAGTCAAAAATCAGGGTCCGTTTGGAACCTGCTGGGCATTTGCCGCGCTTGCAGCCATGGAATCATCACTGCTGCCGGAGGAAGTTCAGGAATTCTCACCGGACCATATGTCTATCCAGAACAGTTTTGTGCTGGAACAGGCGGCCGGAGGGGAATATACGATGGGCATGGCGTACCTCACGTCATGGCAGGGCCCGGTTTTTGAAAAAGATGATCCTTATGGGGACGGGGAATCACGGGATGACCTGGAAGCGGTAAAGCATGTGCAGGAAGTACAGCTTATAGAGGGGAAGGACTACGAAAAAATCAAGGAGTTTGTGTTCAAACATGGAGGCGTGCAGACAGCAATTTACAGCGCGCTCAATAATTCCCAATCCTACTCGCCGTATTATAATTTTGAGAAATCTGCATATTGCTATATCGGTGCGGAGAAACCCAATCATGAAATCATGATTATCGGCTGGGATGACAATTATCCCAAAGAGAATTTTCATGAGGAAGTGGAGGGAGACGGGGCTTTTCTCTGCCAGAACAGCTGGGGAGAGGATTTTGGCGACGACGGCGTGTTTTATGTTTCTTATTATGACGTAAACATCGGCATTCACAATGTGGTTTATACCAGAATTGAAGAGGCAGATAATTATGACAGGATTTACCAGTCGGATTTATGCGGCTGGGTGGGACAGCTTGGATACAACAGGGACAGCGTTTACGGGGCAAATGTCTATACCGCGCAGTCTGCGGAGACTTTGCGGGCGGCAGGTTTCTACGCCACCGGAAAGGAGACGTCCTATGAACTCTATATCGCGAAGAATTTTAAAAATACGGATTCCCTGGAAGAACGCATAAAAGTTGCAGAGGGCAATGTTGCCAATGCCGGATATTATACGATCAAATTTGATCAGGAGATTGAAGTGGAAGAGGGGGAAAAGTACGCAGTTGTCCTCCATGTAACAACGCCCGGTTCCGTGCATCCGATGGCAATTGAATATGTGGCGGACGAGATGACGGCGAATGTGGATTTGAAAGATGGGGAAGGCTATATCAGCGCAGGGGGGCGTCGTTGGGAAAATACAGAGAAAAACCAGGAATGTAACCTGTGTCTCAAAGTATACAGCGATGTGAGATAAGGATTATATGACGGAAAAGAAGGAGACACATGGAACGCAAAATATTAAAGACTTCATCCATACTGCTTGTGATTACGATTGCGGTGGCGATGGGATTGAAATATTATTCCAATACGTATGGAAAGGAAATGCAGCAGGAACAGATGTCAGGCCTGAAAATGCTTGCTTATAATACCGAACAGGCGGAGATGTCGGATGAGGCGGAATTTGAGCAGCAGCTTTGCATTGAACTACCGCAGGGAATGGAACTGGATGAGGTGATTATCGAAAATGATTATGTAAAACAGCTGATAACCATTCAGATTCCGGACGTGGCAGACAATTATTTCCTGGAACATCCACTTTTGGGCAGGAGCAACAATATCAATGATTTATATATGGCAAATGGAAGGATAGAGATCACGATGGATGCGGTCTATGAACCGGAGTGTACGCTTGAGGACGGGCGCCTGTATCTCGATTTCTTACAGCCGCAGGATATTTACGATAAGGTTATTGTGATAGACGCCGGCCATGGCGGCGGCGCGCCTGGCGCCATCAAGCAGGGAATTATGGAAAAAGATATCAACCTTGCCATTGTAAAAGAGCTCAAAGAGCTTTTGGATAAAAATGACCGGAATATCGGTGTGTATTACACGCGCACGGAAGACGTGAATCCCACGTTTGAGCAGCGGGCACAGCTTGGAGGCAAAGCGGGCGCGAACCTGTTTATCAGCGTCCACAGCAATTCTACGGTGGATGGGCTGATGTCGAGCTACAACGGCACGGAAGTTATGTACGACGAGTTAAAAAGCGAGGAAGGTTTCAGCAGTAAGCGTCTGGCGCAGATATGCCTTGAGGAGGCTACGGCGTCCATGGGCAGTAAGAATAACGGCGTGACTTATGGGAACAGTATTTATATTATCCGTAACAGTGAGGTTCCCGTGGCATTGATTGAAGTGGGATTTATGACGAATCAGCAGGAATTAAATAAACTGACGTCCCAGGATTACCAGAAAAAAGCGGCACAGGGAATTTACAGCGCCATTATGCGCGCGCTTGACGAAGGATTTTAAGGGATTTTTTGTAAGAGGCGCCTGCTTTTTCTTATATTTAGAACCGGAGAGAGGAATTACAGATGAAAAAGATAATATTTGCAACGGGAAACCAGGATAAGATGGGAGAAATCCGCAGTATTTTATCAGATTGGGATATGGAGCTCCAATCTATGAAGGAGGCGGGAATCGAGCTGGATATCGTGGAGGATGGCACATCATTTGAGAAAAATGCCTGTATTAAGGCCTCCGCGGTTGCAGCGCAGGTTCAGGAGGAGGGGATCGTCGTGCTTGCGGATGATTCCGGCCTGGAGATTGATTATCTGAATAAGGAGCCTGGAATTTATTCAGCAAGGTATCTGGGGGAAGATACGCCATACAGCGTTAAGAACCAAAAGATCCTGGAACGGATGGAGGGCGTTCCTAAGCAGGAGCGGACGGCGCGTTTTGTGTGCGCGATTGCGGCAGCCGACATAAATGGTGAAATCTGTGTGATTCGCGGAACGATTGAGGGATATATCGGCTGGGAACCTTCCGGGGCAAATGGATTTGGCTATGACCCCATATTCTATCTGGATGAGTATGGCTGTTCCACCGCAGAGCTCTCGGAAGAGAAGAAAAATGAATTAAGCCACAGGGGCAAGGCGCTGCGGGCTATGAGGCAGAAACTGGAGGAGTTATCGTTATAGGAGCACGTAAGCTTTAGCAATCGGAAGGCGGGGGATTGTCATGAGGATACTGGTTGTAAGTGATACGCATGGGCGGCATGAGAATTTGAGGAAAATCTGGGAGCGGGAACAGGATATAGACAAGGTGATACATCTTGGCGATGTCGAGGGCGGCGAATCGTATATAGAGGAGCTTACGGGATGCCCTGTGGAGATTGTTGCGGGAAATAATGACTTTTTCTCTGATCTGGAGAGGGAGAAAGAACTGAAAATAGGAAGATATAATGTATTGATTACTCATGGGCATTATTATTATGTTGCCATGGAGACGGAGGATCTGCGCAAAGAGGCTTTGGGGCGTGGCATGGACGTCGTGATGTTCGGGCATACACATAAGCCGTTGCTGGATAACAGCAAAGGGATTGTGATGCTGAATCCGGGCAGCGTATCCTACCCGAGACAGGATGGACATGTGCCTTCTTATGCGCTGATGGAGCTGGATCAGAAGGGCGAAGCACATTTTAAAATAAAATACCTGGAATAAATTGAAAAAATTGTTGACATTTTCATTTCTATCACATATAATATAGCTTGCGTCACGACATAAATGTGATATGACCTTCGGGGTGTGGCTCAGCTTGGCTAGAGCGCCTGGTTTGGGACCAGGAGGTCGCAGGTTCGAATCCTGTCACCCCGATGAGAATCCTGTGCGGGTGCGTTTGCTCTCAACGATTGCCGACATCATGTTTTGCGGCACGTCGGCATAGTTGGCGAGCAGCTGCTTGGTGTCTTTGGGGAGGCAGTAGCCT
>CAJUOE010000118.1 GCA_910587895.1 uncultured Lachnospiraceae bacterium | reverse complement strand
TTAATGGGGAAGAGGTTGCAACGGTAGAGCAGTATAGCCAGAAAATATATGCATTAAACCCAGAGGATGCCGTAGTAATTTCCATTAAGCGGCAGAATGGGGAGGAGTATGTAGATATGGACTGCAGCGCGGCAGCCGGGGGATTGAAGTAAGCCGGATGTATCCCGTTAGCGCCTGGCATTTTGGAAAAGTGGAAAGAAAGGGGCAGGGAAGGGTATGCCTTCTGAGTTATGGATTAGGTTTGGAAAGGGAAAGGAAAGGGAAGGATTATGAAATATATTGGAAATTTAAGAGAAGGGGAACGGGTAGGTGATATTTACCTGTGCAAAACAAAGCAGGCAGCCTTGACAAAGGCAGGGAAACCTTATGAGTCCTTAATTTTACAGGATAAAACAGGGACGTTGGACGCAAAAATCTGGGATCCGAATTCCCAAGGGATTGAAGAATTTGAAGCATTGGACTATATTGCCGTGGTAGGGGACGTCACCAGTTTCCAAGGGGCATTGCAGCTTAACATCAAGCGTGTCCGCAAAGTGAGGGAAGGGGAATATGACCCCAAGGAATACCTTCCTGTCAGCGAAAAAGATATCGGCCAGATGTACCTAGAACTGACAGGGATGGTACAGGAAATGGAAAACCCTTACCTGAAAAAGCTTTGTTCCAGCTTCTTTCTGGAGGATGAAGCATTTGAAAAAGCGTTTAAGTTCCATAGTGCGGCCAAGAATGTCCACCATGGCTATGTAGGCGGGCTGCTGGAGCATACCTTAAGCGTGGCAAAGCTGTGCAAATATTACACGCAGGCATATCCCATGCTGAATAAAGATTTGCTGCTGGCAGCCGCTATGTTCCATGATATTGGGAAATTGCAGGAGCTGTCTGTTTTCCCGGAAAATGACTACACAGACGCAGGGCAGCTCCTTGGGCATATTATGATTGGCGCGGAACTGGTAGGGGAACGCATCCGGACAATCCCGGGGTTCCCGGTGAAGCTTGCCAATGAGCTGAAGCATTGCATTTTAGCCCATCATGGGGAACTGGAGTATGGATCCCCCAAGAAACCGGCGATTGCAGAAGCAATGGCCCTTAGCTTTGCAGATAATACGGACGCGAAGATGCAGACCATGAAAGAAGCCTTGGCGGCGGCAGACGGGAATAGCGGCTGGCTGGGGTATAACCGGCTGTTTGAGTCGAATATCCGTAAGACGAGTGAATAAATGGCTGGGCGGCTGGTGGCTTTGGCCGAATATCTTCAAGCCGGCCAATTAGGTGGCTTGGGGCAGCCTTGGATTGGCGGATGATTTCGCGGGACGGAAGATATGCCTAGGGCTTAGCTGTTTGGGCAGTAGGCGGAATGGATTTTGGGAAAAATTAGCTGGAAATTTTTCTGCTTTTTAGGTTATGGTTTTACATCAAATAGGGAATAGGGATGATATGAAGAGAAGAAAAGGCAATGGCAAAAAGCTGCCGCAGGAGAGGTTTACAGTAAACAGGGAATTTCAAAAAGATATGGAATTAGAGCTTTCCATCGAAGATATGGGGGAAGGCGGGGAAGGGATCGGCAAGAAGGACGGCATTATATTTTTTGTCAAAGATGCCGTGATTGGCGACCGGGTCCTGGCAAAAATTATGAAGATGAAGAAAAGCTATGGGTATGCCCGGCTGCTTCAGGTGCTGGAACCCTCGCCCTTCCGTGCAGAACCCCGGTGCAGCCTTTACCGCCAGTGCGGCGGCTGCCAATTACAGGCGCTGGCCTACCAAAAGCAGCTGGAATTTAAAGAAAATAGGGTGAAAAATAATTTAAAGCGGATTGGCGGGTTCCGGCTGCCGGAGGACATCCAGCAGCAAGGTTTTGGCAGGGCATCCTTTGACATTCCAGCCATACATCCAATTGTTGGCATAGAGGAGCCTTACCATTACAGGAATAAAGCCCAGTTCCCTATCGGGACAGACAAAGATGGGAAGATTGTAGCAGGGTTCTATGCCGCCCACACCCACACCATTATCCCCAACCGGAATTGCCTGTTAGGGGTGGATGCCAATGAAAAAATCTTAGACGCCCTCATTTCATATATGGAAGAATATCAGGTGCCGGCCTATCAAGAGGAAACGGGGACAGGGCTGGTGCGCCATGCCTTAATCCGCTGTGGGTTTGCCACCGGGGAACTCATGGCTTGCTTGGTGATAAATGGGAAATCCCTGCCCTTTTCGGACAAGCTGGTGGAAAAGCTGCAGAAAATCAAAGGCATAACCAGCATTGTCCTAAATGTAAATGAGAAAAATACGAATGTCATCTTAGGTGAGGAAATCATCCCCCTCTGGGGCAAACCTTATATCACAGATTTTATTGGCGGTATAAAGTACCAGATTTCCCCGCTTTCTTTCTATCAGGTAAACCCCGTGCAGACACAAAAACTCTATAAGATGGCTCTAGAGTTTGCCGGGCTGTCCGGGACAGAAACCGTCTGGGACCTGTACTGCGGGATTGGCACGATATCCTTATTTCTGGCGCAGAAAGCCAAGCAAGTGTATGGGGTGGAGATTGTTGCGCCAGCCATTGCAGATGCGAGGGAAAACGCTAGGATTAATGGGATTGCGAATGTGGAGTTTTTTGTAGGGAAGGCGGAGGACGTCCTGCCAGAGTTCTATGAACGGGGGAGCGCGGGGAGCAGGGATGCAGAAGGGATGCTGCACCCAGACGTCATTGTAGTTGACCCGCCCCGGAAGGGCTGTGACAAGAAATGCTTGGAAACTATTGTGAAAATGGAGCCGGAACGGGTGGTGTACGTAAGCTGTGACTCGGCGACTCTGGCACGGGACTTGAAGTATCTGTGCGGGGGAGGGTATGAGGTGCGGGAAGTGGGGATGGTTGATATGTTTGGGCAGAGCGTACATGTGGAGACGGTTGTAATGCTTTCCCACAAAAAACCTGACAGCGTAATCAACGTAAAAGTGGAGTTTGGCGAGGGTGAGGGCAAAGTGCCGCTTGATAATATTGCCAAGAGAGCCGCAGCATACAAGCCGAAAGAGCGAGTTACATATAAGATGATTAAGGAATACATAGAAGCGAAGTACGGCTTCAAAGTACATACCGCATATATCGCAGAGGTAAAAAGAGATTTAGGATTGCCGATGTATGATGCTCCCAATGCGGTAGAGGAATTGAAACAGCCGAGGAAACATCCAACAGCGGAAAAAGTGGAAGCGATAAAGGATGCTTTGAAGCACTTTGAGGTTATTTAAAACTGTGAGCGTATCATTAGAAATAGTGGTACGCTTATTTTTTTCGCTCATTTGCACCTTTGAGTGTTATCGTCATTTTTTTGTATAATGAAGCCAAGAAAGGACGGTGGCATTTATGAGAGAAAAGAAAAATCATTTATATGTGGATAGTGAGGAAAGAAAACTCCTGTTACATAGCCTTGTGGGATTGAAAAATCAGCTTATACAACAAGGCAGATATACAGATTGCGTTGATGAGCTTATTATCAAGGTTATCCATGCACCTGTAAAAAAGTTAAGGGTAGAAATGGCAGGAAGAAGTGATGTACGATAAGGAATTTAAAGAACTGGTGAAGATAGCAGTAGAAAAACTAAAAGATGAATCTGTCTTGAAACTGTTAAAAGCGGATGCAAGTTATCAAAAAGATAGTATGGATGAGGGAAAAGCAGAGGACGCTTTTAATCAGCTCAACTTAACAGAAAAGCAGAGGGAGGTTTGCCAACATCTTATAGATTGTAGAGAAAAGCAGGATTTTGAATATGGTACTCATGCGTATATTGCAGGGCTGATAGATGCGTTTCATATTATGGCAGTGTTGTTTCCAGAAAAATGGGATACAGAGAGAATAAGGAAAGCCGTATCATATAAGAGCAGATAAAAACAGAATAGACTTTTACATAGCCGATTGGTGTAGTTAAAAAACAGCCAGTCGGCTTTTTTTATTGCCATGAATCCTTTACATAGCCATCTTGACAAAGTGGCTAAATCTATGCGAAAGGAGGACGCACCTATGTCAAATTGCAAAGTAATCGCTCTAACGAACCAGAAAGGCGGTGTCGGAAAGACCACCACGGCGGTCAATCTGGGTGTCAGTCTGGCACAGCAGGGCAAAAAAGTCCTGCTTATTGATGCCGATGCACAGGCAAATCTTACAATGTCGCTTGGTTACAGCAGACCAGATGATTTGTCTGATACGCTCTCAAGCATAATGCAGGACGTGATAGACGATAAGCTTGTCAATGTCCAGAAAGCTATCCTGCACCATGACGAGGGCGTTGACCTGCTCCCGTCCAACATTGAACTGTCGGGCTTGGAAGTAAGGCTGATTAACGCCATAAGCCGTGAAAGCGTGCTGAAAACCTGCATCAATGAGGTGAAAAAGAATTATGATACTGTCCTTATTGACTGTATGCCGAGTTTGGGTATGCTGACAATCAATGCACTTGCGGCGGCTGACAGCGTGGTTATCCCGACACAGCCCCACTATCTTTCTGCAAAGGGTTTAGAGCTGTTGCTTCGCTCCGTGTCTAAAGTCAAACGGCAAATCAATCCCCATCTGCGGATTGACGGTATCTTAATGACGATGGTAATGCCACGCACGAACATCTCTAAAGATATTACCGCAACGGTAAAGAGTGCCTACGGGCAGAGGATTAAAATTTTTGATGCCCAGATACCCCATTCCATCCGTGCGGTAGAAGCTACCGCAGAGGGAAAAAGTATTTTTGCCTACGACAAAGGCGGCAAAGTAGCCGCAGCCTATGAACAGTTTGCAAAGGAGGTGGCAGAGATTGGCGAGAAGCAAAAGAACAGGAATCGAGCTGACCGCATACGATGACCTCTTTGAAACAGACGAGAGCCGAGCAGAAGCGAATCTAAGCAAGATAAGGGAAATACCCATTTCTGAGATTGACGAGTTTCCAGACCATCCGTTCAAGGTTTTGATGAATGAGGATATGGAACAGCTTGTGGAAAGTGTCAGTCGGAGTGGCGTAATGACCCCTGCGACAGTTCGGCAGAAAGAGGACGGACGGTATGAGCTTATCAGCGGTCACAGGCGGAAAAAGGCTTGTGAGCTTGCAGGACTTGAAACGCTCAAATGTGAGGTTAAGGAGTTGACCCATGATGAAGCGATTATAGTCATGGTTGAGAGCAATCTCCAACGCTCTGTTATCCTGCCAAGTGAAAAAGCCTTTGCCTATAAGATGCGATTAGAAGCGATGAAAAGGCAAGGTGAGCGGAGCGATTTAACTTCTGCACCAGTGGTGCAGAAGTTGACAAGTCGAGAAAAGATAGCTGCAAAAACTAATGATAGTCATGAGCAAGTACGCCGATTTATCCGCTTAACCGAGCTTGTACCCGAAATTCTGCAAATGGTAGATGAACGTCAGATTGCTTTCCGTCCTGCGGTAGAGATTTCCTATCTTTCCGAGGAACAGCAGTACACGCTTTTAGAAGCGATGGGCTACAACGATGCCACGCCCTCACTTGCACAGGCTATCAAAATGAAAAAGTTCATGCAGGAGGGAAAGCTCACGGACGAGGTTATCCAGAGCATCATGCAGGAGGATAAGCCGAACCAGAAAGAAAAGCCAGCTTTTAAGGACGAGCGGATAACCAAGCTCATACCAAAATCCATCCCCAGAGGGCAGGAAACAGATTTTGTCGTAAAGGCGTTGGAGTTTTATAACCGCCACTTTTGACAGGACCTCGGCCCGTGCGAGACTCGAGAAGTCATTGAAAAACAGCATCTACAAGGAGTGCCGCGAGTGGCCATACAAGGATGTCTCGCGCCGTATCATCGCGGAAGAGTTTATCAGTGAGCCGGGCAAGCCGGACCTGACGGACTATAAGATATTCTGCTTCAACGGACATCCGCGCTATATTCAGGTCATTCAGGACCGCAACTCGCATGAGTCTGTCGATTTCTTCGATACGTCGTGGAATCACCAGAATTTCTGTGGTCTCAATCATGTGGTCAGGCCTGCAGAAGAGCCCACCCTTTATCCGTCGGCCAAACCGATAGAGCGACCCTCGGGTCTTGAGAAGATGCTTGAGCTTGCCGCAGTCCTTGCAGCCGGGACGGAGTTTGTCCGCGTTGACTTCTACAATGTCGGAGACCGCGTGTACTTCGGAGAACTGACGTTTTTCCCGAATTCCGGCTACGGCACCTTCACTCCTTCGGAATGGAACGAGCGCTTCGGCGAGATGATAGAGCTTCAGCGCTGAGAATTTAAGTAACTATATCTATTATAATTATAAATAGAGAAAGAATCAATTATGCCACGTGAGATAGACGAGCTTGCAACGTGTTCGCTCCTTGGTAACACAGGCGTGAAGTACCCGGCTGACTACGCACCCGAGATGCTTGAGACTTTTCAGAATAAGCATCCCGAGCGTGACTACCTCGTCACGTTCACCTGTCCCGAGTTCACATCCCTGTGCCCCAAGACCGGACAGCCTGATTTCGGCCGCATCATTATCAACTATATCCCTGATGAGAAGATGGTGGAGAGCAAGAGCCTGAAATTGTATCTTTTCAGTTTCAGAAACCACGGAGACTTTCATGAAGACTGTGTCAACATCATCATGAAGGATCTGGTGAAACTCATGCAGCCTCGCTATCTTGAGGTGCGCGGAGTGTTCATGCCGCGCGGAGGCATTTCTATTATTCCTTTTGCCAATTATGGCGACGACGCTCATCAGGACATGGTGCGTCAGCGCCTGATGGCTGTTTTCCCTTCAGATTTTTGATCTATGAGCAACAACAGATCAGGAAAGAACGCCCTGATGGTGCTGTCAGGGGGAATGGATTCGGTGACGATGCTCTACGAGTACGCCTCCGAAATCGAATTTGCCGTGAACTTCAGCTACGGCTCGAACCACAACGAGCGCGAGCTTGAGTGCGCACGCTATCACTGCCGGCGCCTCGGCATCGAACTGGTGGAAATCGATCTCTCCTTCATCGCCAGATATTTCCATAGCTCGCTTCTTGAAGGTGCGGATTGAGAGTGAAGAACAAAAGG
>CAJUOE010000117.1 GCA_910587895.1 uncultured Lachnospiraceae bacterium | reverse complement strand
GACAACAATGCCACAGGACAATGACCGGGACGTTGACACGTTCCGGGCCATACAGACAGAGACAAGGAGACAATGAAGTCTCCCGTCAATCAAGTCACAGGTAAACCGATATAGCAGGAATGTCCGGTCAAGACAAACAGTTTTCAGCCCATGATATTTTGCGGTAGCAAGGAAACCCTCAGACAACGAATCTGGGCGGAATACATATCGTTCCTTGCCCGGAGGTAAGGGATGCACGAAATTCACAGAATGTTTTCCTTTCAGGAAAAAGATGCAAAAGCAATCAAAATAATCATATTATCCATAAGAATTTTTATGGCAGTATGATACATTCCTGGTAAAATAGGACTGTTTTGTAACAAATAGGATAAATTGTTACGCACCTGCCCTACACCCACTCGTTCAGATATACGGCTGTATCCGCAAACAACTCCTCTGCCAGCCTGGCAATATCCATCTCCTGCTCTGCATCGGCCGGTGCAATCCGCTCTATACTGCCTCCTGTTTCCTCTATATCAATCCGAAAACATCCATTGTTTGCCTCAATGATGGCATCCTTCACTTTCACAGCCAGCGAGACAGGCTTTCTGCTCTTAAGATACGGCGCCAGTGACAAAAGATCCGTGATGCGCACCATCATCCGTGAAATGGTGCATTTCGGTTCTGCCATGATTCCCTGGCTCTCCAGAACCTTCTGGCAGAAACGTCCGGCTTCTTCCTGCGAAACCTCCTGTTCCAGCATAAGTTCCCTGACTTCCGCTGTCCCTCCATGTTCTGCGCCGTCCAGGCCGTAAAGCAGAATCCCACAGAGTTCCCCATGATTTTTAAGCAGCACGGCATTGCCATGTTCCGCCCTCAATTCTTCCAAAGCCCGGCGGTAATAATACGCATCCCTGCGGATATAGATTCCATACCGCTGCCCCAGAATCCGATTGGCGAACGACGCCATCTGCAAAACGTCCTCTGCCGTGGCAATTTGACAGTCCGTATTTGCGGCAATGCTTTCCCTGTGAGCAATAAAAGGCTCCTGACAGGGGAAAAATTCAAATCCCTGCCCCTTATAGTATGCCGGGTCTGCCGGCAGCAGGAAGGTAAAAGGAATCCCCTTACGCCCCATATCCCGCAGCGCACGCCGCATCACAGCGCCCATCTTGCCCTTTCTGCGCTGCTCTGGCGCAGTCGCCACCGCCACAAGGTAGGGAATCTCTACGGCCTGGCCATTGATGCAGACATTGTATGGGTTTAAGTGAATCATAACATGGAAGGAGCTGTCTGTACAAGCGCCTTCCATGACAATAATTTCGTTATCTTTTGTTTTCCAACTGTAATAATAGTCTGTAAATTCTTTCGAATCTTCCGGAAACGCAGCCTCATACAATGCCCTGGTCGCTGGTTTTTCTTCCGCACCAAGGTAGCGGATATGGCCTTGCATGTTTTCTTTCATATTTCCCTGCATATATCGCGATTTTAAAGTTTCCTTTCTTCCTGCCTCGCGCATCCGCCGCATCCCTGACAGTTCCTTTCACTGTCATAAGCTGCGACGCCTGACTCATATAAACCGGTCAGGGAACAGATTGCCTGTGCCGAGATGCCTTCTTCCCTCCCGGTAAACCCGAGATTCTCCTCGGTAGTCGCCTTGACGTTGACCTGCTCTTCGGAAATCGAAAGAACCCGGGCGATATTCTGCTCCATCTGCGCAATATAGGGGCGCAGTTTGGGCTGTTGCGCAATTATGGTCGCATCTATATTTTCAATCATATATCCCTGCTGCACCAGGAGTTCCTGCACGTGCGCAAGCAATTTCATGCTGGAAATTCCCTTGTACGCCGGGTCGGTATCCGGGAAATGCTTTCCGATATCTCCCAGGGCCGCCGCCCCAAGCAGCGCATCCATAATGGCATGTATGAGCACATCCGCATCCGAATGCCCCAAAAGCCCCATGGTATGCGCAATCTCAACGCCTCCGAGAACCAGTTTCCGATTCTCAGAAAGCCTGTGGACGTCATATCCAATTCCAACTCTCATGTTCTATTTACCTTCATATGTGATAAGGCTGTCCACGCTGTAACCTGCAAGTTTCTCCCTGCCGTTCAGCCCGGCAAGCTCCATCACGAAACAAATCTTCACAACCTCACCGCCAAGCTGTTCCACCAGTTTGATAATTGCCTCTATCGTTCCGCCGGTTGCAATGAGGTCATCAACAATGACTACTTTCTGTCCCGGTTTGATCGCATCCTTATGCATCTCAATCACAGCGCTCCCATACTCCAGGTCATACTCTGCGGAAATAACTTCGCAGGGCAGTTTCCCCTTCTTGCGAACCGGAACAAATCCCTTTCTCGCCTCGTATGCCACTGGAACGCCGAAAATAAATCCTCTGGATTCGGGACCAACTACTACATCATAATCTACGCCTTTCAGGCTCTCTATCAGTCCGTCGATTGCCAGGTGCAGTCCGTCTGCATCCTGCAAAATGCTTGTTACATCCCGAAAAATGATTCCGGGCTCCGGAAAATCCGGTATACTTCTCACATACTCTTCCAGTTTCTTCATTGACTTATCCTCCTGTAATCCCTGTTATATTTTATCGGTTGCGAGACTTCCAAATCTCCAAAGCCGCCTCGATGGTATCGTCCATGTCATAATACTTATACTGTCCCAGCCTGCCGCCGAAAATGACGTCCCCCTCCTGCATGGCAAGCGCATGGTATTTCTCATATAACGACGCATTCTTCTCATCATTCATTGGATAGTACGGCTCGTCGCCTTTACTCCAGCTCTTCGGATATTCGCGTGTAATCACGGTCTTTGGCTGCGTCCCGTATTCAAAATGCT
This sequence comes from uncultured Lachnospiraceae bacterium, assembly GCA_910587895.1. Classification (GTDB taxonomy): domain Bacteria; phylum Bacillota; class Clostridia; order Lachnospirales; family Lachnospiraceae; genus Petralouisia. The sequence goes on along the minus strand of CAJUOE010000117.1, from coordinate 3,637 downwards.
TATGCTCAATGATGCGCGTATAGGGAACCTCATATTCCGTATAGTTTACCACGGCATTGCCCTGATAGTTCTCTTCCTCCAACACTTCCGTCTCAAAACGCAGCGAACGGTATTCCAGTTCCCCGTAACAATAATCAAAATATTCGTCAATCATTCCCGTATAGACAACGGTGTCTGCCAGGTCTTTATACTCTTCCCGTTTCGATAGAAAATCCTCATTCAGGCGGATTTCTGTCCCCGCCAGCATGTGCTCAATCATCCTGGTATAACCCCCAATGGGAATCCCCTGATAATCATCATTAAAATAATTATTATCATACGTAAAACGCACCGGAAGACGCTTGATGATAAACGCCGGAAGATCTGTCGCACGTTTCCCCCACTGTTTCTCGGTATACCCTTTTACCAGCCTGTGGTACACGTCCGGCCCGACAAGGCTGATCGCCTGCTCCTCCAGATTCTTCGGTTCTTCCACGGAATATTCCCGTTTCTGCTGTTCAATCCTTTCACGCGCCTCCCTGGGAGTCACAACGCCCCACAGCTTATGGAATGTGTTCATATTAAACGGCATATTGTAGATTTCACCCTTGTAATTGGCTACCGGTGAATTGGTATAGCGGTTAAACTCCGCAAACTGATTCACATACTGCCAGACCTCTTTATTGGAAGTGTGGAAAATGTGGGCGCCATATTCATGCACCTGAATCCCTTCCACTTCCCTGGTGTAAATATTCCCGCCAATGTGACCGCGCTTATCAATTACAAGACATTTCTTCCCGGCTTTTTTTGCCTCGTGTGCAAATACCGCCCCAAAAAGCCCTGCTCCAACAATTAAATAATCATATGCTTTCATTTCCGGCTCCTTATCCTGTTCGTTCTTTTACCACATGTACAGTATAGTATAACCCTTTTTCATATACAAGCCCCTTTCTTAGATTATCACGACAGGAAATGCCTGCATTTTACAGAATATTCCAATATTCCACCCTGTTTTTTTCCGCTATTTTAGCACACATTTTCCGGGGAGTTTGTTATAATACTGTTAGTATATATGCGCCGAAACGCTCTTTAACCGGCTGTATCATCAATGATATCGAGGTGAACATATGGAGTTAAACAGTACGTCATCAAACAATACGATGGATTCTCTGGAAAAGTTACGCGCTGAAAATGTCCTCTTACTGGAGGAAAACAAAAAATTATCGGAGACCGTTGACTGGATGCACGAAACCATCTGGCGTCTTGTCCGCACCCTTCGTCCCAAAAGCTAGTTCCCCAGCCATTCTTCCCGTTTGCGCACCAGTACGATTTTGGTAATCCCATTGCTGGAATCGTCTTTTCTGGTCTGCAATTCAGGGAAAGATTCTATTAGTTTCCCAAATTTTGCAAATCCATAATTCCTGCAGTCAAAATCTGAATACATCCGCTGAATCATATTTCCCAGTTCCGACAGATACATCCAGCCATCCTCGTCCGAATTCTCATCCAAAAGCGAAATAACCATTTCCTTGATAGCTCCAAGATTCGTGATCGGCTGCGCATCTTTGGACTGTAATTCTCTGGGAAGCGCTCTTTCCGCCGGCACGCACTTAATCTCCTGCCGTCTCGTACGTTCCGCTGTATTGTTTTTCTGTACCGGATGATGATTTTTATAGAGTACGTCCAGTGTCTTAAACTGCTCGCATGCCCTTACAAAAGGCGTCGGCGTCTTGCTCTCTCCCATTCCAATCACATGTTTGCCGGATTCCCGGAGCCTCATGGCCAGCTTGGTAAAATCACTGTCGGAAGATACGATAATAAACCCGTCCACATTGTTTGCATAGAGAATATCCATGGCGTCAATGATCATGGCGGAATCCGAAGAATTCTTTCCCACCGTATAACTGTACTGCTGAATCGGCGACAGTGAATTTTCCAGAAGAGAATCCTTCCAGGAATTCTTTGCCGTAGCCGTCCAGTCCCCGTAAATTCTGCGGATAGTGATATTGCCCATCGCCTGTGCCTCCTTCGTCACAATTCGAATATACTTGGAAGACACATTTTCTGCATCAATCAGCAGGGCATATCTTGTTTCATCCCTCATTCTGCTACTCCTTTCCATTTCTAACAACTATTTTTACCTTCGAGACAATTATAATACTTTCCATTTGTGAAAACAATAAAAGAATCACACAGAATTTCCACAAATGTAACACACAGGCTAATTTGTAACTTTCCTGCGAATTTTTCTTTTGTTTCTGTACATACTAAAGGAAACTGTTTGAGAAAGGAGAATCTTTTTGTAAATTATGGACAAAGAAAAAGATAAAAACGAAAAAAACACCTACGATGACGGCAATATTCCGGAAGTTGACCTGCCGGGCCAAAACCGTAATGACGACAGCAATTCAAATCCTTCCGGTGAAGACCATCTGGTATGGGTTACTCCCCCGGTACTGCTGGCAGACGCCGAGGGCCCACAGCCAAACGCTGCCGGTGGAATATAAGGAGGCCTTATGGAAAATATCATCAAAGAAATCGAAAAAAAACACATTGTACCAGTCGTAGTCCTGCACAATATTGCCGACGCCAAGCCATTGGCAAAGGCGCTCTGTGACGGCGACCTGCCCTGCGCAGAAGTCACATTCCGCACGGAGGCTGCAGCAGACTGCATTCGGATCATGGCGGAAGAATTTCCGGACATGCTGATCGGCGCGGGAACCGTCCTTACCACGGCACAGGCTGACCAGGCAATGAAAGCAGGCGCCCGTTTCATCGTAAGCCCCGGATTCAACCCGACGATGGTGAAACATTGCATCAAAAAGAAGTACCCCGTGATTCCGGGCGTCAATAACCCAAGCGATATTGAGGCTGCACTTTCGTTCGGCCTCACGTACCTGAAATTTTTCCCCGCAGAAGCATCCGGCGGCCTGGAGACCATAAAGGCTTTGTCCGGCCCATACCCGCAGGTACGTTTCATGCCCACCGGCGGCATTACGCCGGATAACATTCATACCTATCTCGCCTTTGACAAAATATTTGCCTGCGGAGGCACATGGATGGTACGCGACGAGCTGTTAAAATTACAGAACTTTGAGGAAATCCGGCGGTTGACAGAAGACGCTTTGAGAACCATTCGAAACTGACCGCATATGTTCTGATAAAGGAGAATTACCATGAATGGAAAAAAAATAATCACATTTGGAGAATTAATGCTGCGGCTCGCCCCCGAAGGCTATCTGCGATTCATTCAGGCGGACAGACTGGGCGCCACATTCGGCGGCGGCGAGGCAAACGTCTGCGTATCGCTGGCAAATTATGGATTTGAGGCCGCATTTGTTTCACGCCTGCCCGCCCATGAAATCGGACAGGCCGGTATCAATGCCCTGCGCAAATACGGGGTGGATACCTCATACATCGCCCGCGGGGGAGACCGCGTCGGCATTTACTATCTGGAGAAGGGAGCCTCGCAGAGACCTTCCAAAGTAATATACGACCGTGCCGACTCTGCACTGTCCACCGCATCTTCCGAAGATTTCTGCTGGAAGGATATTTTTGCAGGCGCAGACTGGTTCCACTTTACCGGAATCCCCCCCGCCTTAAACGACACGCTCGCTGAAATTTGCCTGCTTATGTTCAGTTCGTATCCTGCGCCATT
>CAJUOE010000116.1 GCA_910587895.1 uncultured Lachnospiraceae bacterium | reverse complement strand
CCTCTTTCGGACGATCGGCATCATCAGTCGCCATCAACGTGATCTTCTCTACCACATCCTGCCCATCAACACAATCACCACAATGTCAAGCAGTTTGTGCCGGACCTTTTTTTCCTGTCTTTTGTCCTCAATTAATTCTATTGTCTTTAATAACTCTGTCATTCTAAAACACCACCTTTGTCGTAATATTACCACAAATTTCCTGTAAAGGTGGTGTTTGTTCACAATTTATTCACTCATGCGTTTATCCTGAATGAAAGTCGGGATATAAGAATAAATACTCTTTTCTGTTGCATAAAAGCTTGCCCCTAACAGCCTTAAAAGAGGGCTGTTCAAAAAGAACCTCTTTGTTTTTAGTTCGTATATATACTAAATGTCAAGAAAAAAATTATTTTTTTCAATGACAGCCCCATGCGGATATTACTGCCTCTCCGTTTACGCCTCTCTGGACGGGGCATCCGTCCACGCAAAAAAATACACCGAAGCACATGGCCTGCGGTGTATTGTAAATACCCTGAGAAAAAAATATGCACTTTTAAGCAAATCCTGAAGGATACCTCTATATCCCCTAGGGCACACGTGCCATTCAGCGTATTTAAGGAAACCCGAAAGGATGCCTTTATACCCTCTGGGGCACACGTGCCATTCGGCGTATTTAAGGAAATCCGAAAGGATACCTCTATCCCCCCCTAGGGCACACGTGCCATCCGGCATATTAAGGAAATCATAAAACCATCAACAATGTCCCTGCACCGATCAGCACACAGCCAACCAAAGACTTTACCGTAAATTCTTCGTGCAGGAAAATAAACGCCAATAAAAGCGTAATCACAACACTCAGCTTATCAACCGGAACTACTTGGGAAGCCTTCCCCACCTGCAATGCCCGGTAATAGCAGAGCCATGACGCTCCGGTTGCCAGCCCGGAAAGAATCAGGAAAACCCAGCTTTTTTTACTGATCTCCGTTATCCCGCCCTGGGTTTTTGTCAAAAATACCATTCCCCATGACATGGCAAGAACCACCGCTGTCCGTATTGCTGTTGCAAGGTTAGAATTAACGCCCTCTATCCCAACCTTAGCCAGAATAGAGGTTAACGCCGCAAACAGCGCAGACAGTACCGCAAATAAGAACCACATCTGCATCCGCCTCCTGTTTCACATGTCCTTTTCCATTTCTTTCTCAAGAACAGTATTAAACAATGTAATATTGTCAACCATTTGCTGCATCCGGCTATTTCCCATAATCTGGTACACACGATGCTCCAGCTCCCGCAAAGGGGTTAAAAGCCCTCTGGAATAGGCAATGCCCTTTTCCGTTAATATAATCTGCTTTTCCCGGCGGTCCTCCAGGCCGGGGGCAAGCTCAACATATCCGTCTTCCTTCAAAGAACGGACCACACTGTTGACCGTCTGCTTTGTCAGCCCGGTACAGATACAGATTTTTTTCTGCGTCATTGCCTCCTGTCCATCCAGGGCATACAAAACAAACAGCAGATAATAATTGATATTTTTTGAGGCTGCCCAAGAACTGTACAGCCCATTTGCCTGCCCCCATACTTCCCATAATTTTTGTTCATCCGTAAGCATAGCTGCCCCTCCTTTTTTTCATCATACTAATCCCTATTATAGTATTTATACATACTTTTATCAAGGCTTTGCATAAAATCTGCTGGAAACTGAAACAGAAATATAAATTCAAGTATGATATCAACGCAATTCTTCCTGGCTTGATTTATACCAAGATTCTGGAACCTTGCAGCAAACATTCTTCCTGCCGGGCGGCCTCTGAATTTTTAGAAAGGCCTTCCTACGGACTTCACGATGTGTACCAGGCGCTGGATGCCCTTGGAGGCTGAATGTGGCCTCGTTCAGGCAGAAGTTTATAAAAACAGCTATTTTCCCGGAAAAAGAAAAGGAACTGCCACATTCCCACCACATCACCCTCCGGCTGACGGAAACACAGTTCCAGACTATTTCTGATGCGGCAAAAGAAGCGAAGCTGCCACGTTCCGATTACATCCGGTAGCAACTCTTAAAGGGGAAAGTTATCATAAACTATGGCTTCCGGGTAGACATTCCAGAATTACAGAAACTAACCTCCGAGTATTACAACATCGGAAACAGCCTGAACCAGGCTGCAAAATATTTCAACACAGGCGGCATCCACTCACAGAAAATGAAACAGCGTATCAGCCAGTGCGTTTCTGAATTATTTGCTTTAAGGAAAGAAGCCTGAAAGATAAAATATCCCTCTATACTTCCCATCCCCTAACATCCTCCGTCTGCAAACAAATCTACGCCGCCATGCCATACTTTCCTGAAACCTTTCTTTCCTCATTTCCTTTCCACCTTTCCTGTATTATTTAGTATCATTATACGCACACTATCGTTTCAATAATCTTACATGGATAATAGAGTTAATACATGAAGCATTTGAATGAAGGCGGGAAATGAGATGATTACATACGACCGACTCTGGACAACCATGAAGGAAAAGGGCGTGACGCAGTATGACCTTTACACGCACCACAATATCAACCGCTCGCAGCTTAACAGGTTAAGGCATAACAAAAATGTGGAAGTGAACACGATAGACAGGCTCTGTAATATCCTGCACTGCAGGGTGGAGGACATCATGGAGCATTTTGATGACGACAACCGGTTTTAAGAAATGCGTTGTGCCGGAAATGCCTGCCGTACACATTTTAATATTTTGGAAAGGACTGGTAACACTATGGATGCCGCCAACGGATTACAATACAGCCAGAAGCATCAGGAAGACCTACAGCGATTGAAAAACTTCCGGCTATTGGACGATGATTTCTGCACAAAGGTTTTTGAAGATATTGAATGTGTGGAGCTGTTACTGCGTATCATATTAAAGAAAGAGGGCCTGAAAGTAACCGAAGTACATTCCCAATATAATATGAAGAACCTTCAGGGACGTTCCGCAAGGCTCGATATATTTGCCGTTGACAGCGCCGAGGATGCGATGAACGTCGAAATACAGCGCAGTGACCGGGGCGCAATCCCAAAGCGGGCAAGATACCATTCCAGCCTGATTGATGCGAATGTCACGGAGCCGGGGGATAAATATGAGAAGCTGCCGGAATCCTATGTCATCTTCATTACGGAAAATGACGTGATGGGGGCGGGGCTTCCCATCTACCATATCAACCGTTTTGTAGAGGAAACCGGGAACCATTTTGGGGATGACACCCACATTATCTATGTAAATTCACAGATCCAGAATGAAACCACATTAGGACGGCTCATGCATGACTTCTCATGCACCGACCCGTCTGATATGAATTATAAGATACTGGCTGACAGGGTGCGCTACTTTAAAAGCGACGAGGAAGGAGTGTTGATTATGTGCCGGATGCTAGAAGAAATGCGGAATGAAACAGCATTGGAAACAGCGCTGAAAATAACAAAGGAATTTGCCCTCCGCCTGATTATCAGGGGAAAAGACACGCCCGAAGAGATTGCGGAAATCACCAACCTGCCGCTGGCAGAAATAAACCATTTAAAGGAAACACAGCAGATTTAGCCCATGCGCAAAATCTTGTTATGGAATTTTTCACTGAAAACAGAACAAAGTGGGCAAGCCCACTTCAACTCCCCTATCCCCTCAATCTTGAGGGGTTTGCTCACTTTGCGCGCCGAGCACGGTCGCCTTGGCGACATAATACCCTTCGTGCGAGTGCGCAGGGTCTGCCCCAGCGAAGCGAGGGTATCCTCCCGGAGGGTTTTATCTTATAGGAAATTCATGAACTTTGATTGGTTTCCCACAAATTGGGCACTTCCCATCTTTAACATCTGCTGCTTTAAATGGTTTATTTCTGCCAGCGGCAGGTTGG
>CAJUOE010000115.1 GCA_910587895.1 uncultured Lachnospiraceae bacterium | reverse complement strand
GATTCACCATACGGTGAAACATATCCGTAATCCCGCCGTCCTCCACCCGGACTGCGCCAATCTCAAGAATCCGGTCTTTCTTCGGATGCAGCCCCGTCATTTCCAGATCCACGACAATATATGATTCCACTTAAAGCCTCCTTTTTTGCCTGTTTCCTTCTAACTCATACCTTCCGTTTGCTGTCCTTCCCACACACGTTCCACTTTGGCCTGCCCGCTCAGGGGATCGCGCTGGTCATAGGAAAACAGATAATATGCGCGCCTGTCTTTTTTCGCAGGGTATGCATCCAGAAATTCCGCCTGCAAGATACTGTCCATATCATACCAGAATCCCTCCAGATGTGCATTTTTTCCTTTCCCACAATGTTTCTTAGACAATTCCTTAAATTCCGACAACGGCGGCGCAAAGGCCGGGCGGCTCTTCATGCGCTCCCGGAAATACAGATCAAATGTCAGGGTCTCCTGATATAACGCAAGATGCGACAAGTCATTCTGTTCTATATAATGTAACAGGATTTCACAGCGGCGGATCCTCGAATGGCTCATCGAAAGGAGCCCCCTGCTCTCGTAAAATTCCCCCAGTTTGAGGAACAAATCAAACGGATTCGCCTCTGTAAGCTCCAGCACTTTCATCGTCATCTCAAACTGTCCGCTGTTGTAATATTTTTCCAGCATTTCTTCCACAAGTTTTATCTTCAAGATCTCCGCATAAGACAGCCAGCGCGTCCCCATAACCTCATACGGCGGATTCCCTTGGTAAATCAAGCCATATTCCTCTCTGTGTTCATAGAGATAAGAACCTTTGAGCACCTTCAGAAACCCAAGCTGGAGCTGATGCGGCCGCATCGCATATACCTGGCAAAAGGACTCTGCAAATGTGGCAAAATCTTCATATGGCAGACCGGCAATCAAATCCAGATGCTGGTGGACGTTTCCCATACGCCGTATCTGCGCTACTGCCTGCGCAAGCCTTGATAAGTTCATCGTGCGGTGAATTTCCTTTATCGTCGTTCCATGGGTGGACTGAACCCCGATTTCAAGCTGAATCAGTCCCCTGCGCATGGACGCAATCAGCGCAAGCTCCTCTTCGGTCAGCAAATCAGCTGAGATCTCAAAATGAAAGTTCGTCACACCGTTGTCATGCTCTTTCAGGTAGTTCCAGATAAACATGGCATGTTCATGGTTGCAGTTAAACGTGCGGTCAACAAACTTTACCTGCGCCACCTTATGCGCCAGGAAATAATTCAGTTCTTCTTCCACCAGCTCCCTGGAACGAAACCGCAATCCTTTTTCAATCGAAGAAAGGCAGTAACTACAGGAAAAAGGACAGCCCCGGCTTGTCTCATAATAGATAATCCGGTTCTCAAAATCTTCAAGATGCTCATAGCAGAAGGGAAGTTCATCCATGGAAAGCGGCTCCCGCGCCGCCGTGTACACCAGAGCGCCCTGCGCATCCCGAAAGACAATGCCATGCATTTGTTCCAGCAAAGCGCCATCCACATAATGACGGCACAGATCAAGGAAGGTCGCCTCCCCTTCTCCCACCATCGCACCTTTTACCATCGGATAATCAGCCAGAAACGTTCCCGTCTCATAAGACACCTCCGGGCCTCCCACCCAAATGGGAACTTCCGGCATAAGCTTATGAAATTCCTCCACCAGCTCCTGTACATAGCGAAAATTCCATATATAGCAGGAAAAACAAAGCACGTCCGGCTGTTTCTTATAAATTTCCTGTAAAATATAATCTACGCGGTGGTTAATCGTATACTCCAGAAGGCAGATATGTTCCTGATATTCCCGGGCATAAGCCCTCAGGCTGTATACCGCCAGGTTGGAATGAATGTATTTTGCATTGATAGCTACCAGTAAAATATTCATAATATAGGATTCCTTTTGACAGTTTTTCCTTTCTGTGGTATTTTTTAATGTAATAGTTTAATAATTGCAACCAGACAACTCCAGTATATATAGAAGGAACTTACATGAATCAGAATGAATTTGAACAATTAGCGGAATTATTTAAAATATTCGGAACTCCGACCCGGCTGCAGATTTTATACGCCCTGATTGACGAAGAAAAATGCGTCTACGATATCGCCGAAGAACTGGGCATGTCACAGAGCGCAATTTCGCACCAGCTCAGTATCCTCAAGCAAAACCGGCTCGTCAAGAACCGCAGGGACGGCAAGACCATCTATTACTCGCTGCTTGACTCCCATGTGCTGACGATTATCGCCCAGGGCTTAGACCATATCCGCGAATAGAGATGTTCTTATGCCATGATAAAACCCTCCGCGCAAAAATGCAATACCGCGGAGGGTTTTTTCTTACTTCGTCTTCACCGTCTTATTGCCGCTCCAGGCGGAAACGTATTTCGTCTTTCCAATCTTTTTATAGGTACGGATTCTGACATAGTATTTCTTCCTTGCCTTGAGTTTCGCCACCTTCAGTTTCGTCTTAGTCTTCTTCACCGTCTTGGTCTTCGTCGCTGACTTCGAGAATTTCCTGCTGGTAGAGTATTGAATCTCATACCCGCTAATCTCAGATCCTTTCTTCCATTTGGCGGTGAACGCTTTTTTGGTCGCTGAAACTTTCGTAAGTTTCACACCCGCCGGATTGATTTTAAAACTCTTCGTTACGGTTCCACTGTAATTGCCCTTGAATGTCACCGTCACCTTATAAGTTCCGACTTTCTTTCGACCGGACGGCTGTGCCACGCTGTAATATGCTTCCGGAATCTTCGTGGAATTCCTGTCATACACCGTCACCGTCGGAGTCCTCGTCTTTTTGTTATATGCAAATGATTCCGCAGAGAGTTTCACTTCCCCAATCCGCGGGATTACTACCGTAGATTTCACATCCCCGCAGGCACACGCCGTTACAACCTTGCCGTCCGCATTCGCAGTTGCAGGCTGGATGCTCTGCACATATGTGTGCTTGTGCTCATCTTCCGGCGGCGGATTTGGCGTGTCATCCTTAAGCCTTACCGGCTCCTTAATTCCTGCCAATGTGGGTGTAATTTTCTCAATATAGCCGTCTGCGTCAAAACTTACCTTATCCAGGCATATTTCCCGGTGGCAGCCCTTGACATTCTTATCTCCCACATATTTGGAGAGCGGTGTGCCAAACCTCGCATATGCGATGTAATACTCCTCGGTATCCGGCAATTTTACGAAACAGTGATGTCCGGTTCCCAGAATATTATTTTCGGGTACTTTGAAGAGGATCGTTCCCTTATTCTCCGCTTTGAATTCACCCCAGCTGCCGTCCGCTTTCTTCTCCGGATAGAGGGAATCCGCCACAGCATAATTGATGCTGTATGTATCCTCTCCCGTATCGTTGCATGACCAGGTGAAATGATACTTCCCATCCTTCTTGAAGACATGGATGGATTCCCGGAAACCCGTAAACGTTCCATTCGGATAATGGTACATCGTATCCGCATCATAACTTATCATATCTTCATTTAATTTCACGATATTATAGCCGTTTGCGCCATTCCCAAACAGCATGTAGGAATCCCCAGTCTCCTCATCCGTGTAGATGGCGGGGTCGATAGCCTGCGACAATTGCCCGCCAGCCGCCCTGCACAAATCTTCCGTCATCAGCGGTTTCTCCTGCGCCACAAACGGCTCCGTCGGGCTGTCCGCCACGGCGACTCCGATTGCCTGTCGGTTCGTGGACTTATCACGCCCACAGAAATAGAAGTAATATTTTCCATTCTTGCTCTCAATTGCCGGCGCCCAGGCATAACAGTTCTTCGTATCCGCCCATGCCACGTCGCCCTTTGACAAGTCAAGGATCACACCCTCGTCCTTCCACTCTACCATATCTTCCGAAGAAAATACATGGAACTTCTGCGTATTCCACCCGGTATAGCCATCCGTCGTGGGATAGATATAATATTTCCCGTCAAAAATATCAATGTCCGGATCCGCATATAATCCGGGAATCGCGGGATTGTTACAAGGAACTGCTTTTATCGTCCATTCTGCGCTGTCCGCCGCATCCGTCTTAGAGGTAACCGTCACCTTCGCACCTTCCAGCAAATCGTAGGTTCCTTTCAGTCCGCTGATTTTATAGCCCGCCAATACTTCAAAATCAATTGCCGCATGTTTCCAGTCTTTCACGGTACTGTTATTGATGCTCACATACTGCGTAATGGTATGGTTCGCCTCGTCCACATCTTCCTTGACTACGGATGCGCCCTGCACAGAAACCTTCTGTAAAATGCTGTCGTTTCCTTCCTGCGGATATTTCTCCAGGATTTCTTCATCGGACAACGCACGGTTGTAAATTTCAATATTGTCAAACGTACCGTTAAACATCCCGTCATTTCCGAAGAAGGATTTTCCAAAATAAGAATTCAGGTCATTCCCCAAATCGGAAATCTTCACCGTGCTCTTTACCTCCGCCACAAGCACACCATCGCGGAATACGCTGATGCGATCCGGTTTGAGGATATACATGAGATTGATGGTCGTCCCAAAATTGCTCATGGATACCTTGCTGTCCGCCTTTATCTCAGCGCCGTACCCCGCGTTTGTGATATGCCCCAGAATATCTCCGCTCCTGACCCTGCCATAGAAATATTTTCCCACAGTTTTGCTGCATGTAAGCGATTCATCGCCCACGACCCAGGTAAAATAATTATTATGCTGCGCGCTTCCCGCATTGACGTCAAAAGAGATCGTCATCGTATCCATGCCTTTGTTGAAAAGAGCCGGAAGTTTCAGACAGCTGCCGCTTCCACTTCCCGAAGTAACGCTCGTACTGTTGTTCAATTTCAGCACGCCGCCCGCCACGCTCCACTGGTTGGCTGCAGTTCCCTTCATACCGACCATCACCGCATCATTGCCATGCCCGGAGCTGTCCTTGACCGTATTGCCGTCCACCGTCTCAAAATCATAGGCTGCAATGGGATTTCCATCACTGGGAGAAATTGTGCTGTCATCCGCATAAGGGGAATCCGGGTATGCGCTGGTAACCGTATGCGGAATCGTCGTCGCGGAACTTCCGGTCCCGTCTGCCTCCGCCTTGCCCCATTTCTCCCAGAGCGCCTCATACTGCCCTGTGGTAATCGGGATGACCGCGCCGTGTTTGGGATTGCCGTCGCCATAAGCAAAATTGATGGTACAGTCCTCCTGCGCAATCGTATTCCAGTTTACAAGATCATAAGACTCTGCCATGCCATAATATTTCGCCCAGTTGTAATCGGCAATCAAAATCCATTTGTCCTGTCCGTTGAGCTTATAGACGTCGCCGCCCTCTACATATTTCGGCCCACAAAGCGCCCCCGGGCTCTGCGGCGTCTGATTTCCCGCCTGCACGTCATAGTCAATCGGCAGGTAACCTTCCGTCAGCTTATCCGAAACTGCCAGCTGGGTTCCCGCGTTGGATTTCCCACTCCATTTGTAATACATATAAAATTTTCCATCATGCTCAACAATATCTGCATCAATGCAGTTCGTATCGTCCGATCCCTCAACCGGAGCAAGGTTCAGCCCAGTCGGACTCGGATTATAGAGCACCTTCGGCTCCTGCGTCAGACTCCTAAAATCTTTGGTATAGGAATACCAGATCATCAGATTATCGCCATACTGCGTACCACCCTCCATGGACCAGTAAATCATATACTCGCCTTTATCCTTGTCCCAGATTGCCTCCGGCGCCCAGACCATGCGCTGGTTATCCGCGCTGGTGCAATCATACTCCCCACGGATTTTAATTAACGTCTCCTGATCCCAGTTCACCAGATCGGTGGAATGCCAGGTTACAATGGAAGTATTGGCTCCCCAGACATACTTGCCGTTGTTATCCAGCTCATCCGTCTGGTTGCCTCCAACCAAATCCGTTGCCATCATATAATAATCGCCGTCCTGACCCTTGATGATATAGGGATCGCGCACAGCTCTCCTGCCCACCTTCGGGGTGATGACCGCCCTGTTATCATTTAATGGCGTATAATGGTGGCCGTCCGCGCTGACCGCAAAATGGATTGCCTGGCTGCTGCCTGTAAAATACGCGAACAGATATCCTGCATATTCTTCCTGCGCCTGGACAGGCGCGCCCATATTCAGGCTCGTCACGGCTACTGCCAGCGCAAGAAATACCGCAAATAATCTGTGTTTTCTGTTTCCCATGGTTTCCTTCTCCTCCTTACCATAAATCTTTTTCAACAGTCTCCAAAATATCTCCATAATATTTGGCATCTTCTACACCATATTTTACAAATTAATTGAGCAAAAAGCAATCTTTTTTATTTAT